>JAYVKQ010000206.1:0-14175 GCA_043768285.1 Saprospiraceae bacterium
CCTAATAATCAATAACTTAGTTTACTCTAAGGCTACTCAAGAAAAAAAATAATTAATTGATTATCAATTAGTTATATCGCAATCAGTTCTATAATAAGAAAATCAAAACAGCCCCCAGTCCTGCCAAATATGAAAACAAATCATAGTTTTTTAAGAATGTCAAAGTAGAATTAGTATTATGCAATAAAACATTTAGATGAATAGTTACTATCAAAAAAGCCTTGCTAACGCTCAAATAGCTTTACAATATTGGTTTTAGCGTTTAATTTGGCGTAATTCTTGAAAAATAAAGATATAACAAAACGATTAAATATAAAAACGATAATTATTTAACAATCAATCAATTACATCTTCATGAGAAAACATAAATTTTACCGTTTAGCGTCACTCACTTTATTTGTTCTTCTAACTATTGTTTCTTGTCGTAAAGAAGAACAACTTTTCATCAGCAAACCAACTGAATTCTACGAAGCTAAAGTGGCTACAGAGTGGGCTGAAATGTACAGATTATTGACAAAGAAAACGGCAGGTTATACGCCCCCTGTGGCTTCTCGTGCTTTCGGCTATATGGGCATCGCTTTGTACGAAACGGCAGTGATAGGTATGCCACAATATCAATCGCTGGCGGTTCAATTAGCGCAGTTTCCTGTTATTGCACAACCTGATGTATCGAAAGAATATAATATAGAAATTGCTACCAATGCCTCCATGGGTTATTTGGCACGTAGTTTTTACCCCACATCTGGTGCAGATTGGCTTCTGAAAATTCAAACCTTAGAGGATAATACCTACGAGCGCATTACAAAGGGCATTAATCCAGCCGTTGCTAAGCGGTCAAAAGAGTGGGGTTTGACGGTTGCCAAAGCTATTTTTGAATGGTCAAAAACCGATGGTGGACATGAAGGCTACGCCAAGAATTTCCCTGCCACTTATACGCCGCCTTCGGGTGAGGGCATGTGGGTTTCCACTTTTCCCAAATTTCAAAAAGCACTGCAACCGTTTTGGGGTAATAACCGCACTTTTATACCACAATGTGCTCAAAACACGCAGCCCGAAGCACCGCGTGCTTATTCAGATAAGGACAGTTCCGCATTTCACATTGCCACTTTAGAGGTTTTTAATACTGTAAACGGTTTAACACCCGAACAAACTATCATTGCACGGTATTGGAGTGACGATCCAGGCGAAGCGGGAACGCCGCCAGGTCACTTGCTATCTGTTGCCACACAGGTTATACAAAAAGACAATGTCAATTTGGGAAAGGCGGTTGAAATTTATGCCAAAATGGGTATTGGTTTATCCGATGCTTTCGTATCTTGTTGGAGATGCAAATATCAGCACAACTTATTGCGCCCAATCACCTATATCCGCACACGCTTAAACAACAACTGGGCATCTTTGCTCGAAACACCACCGTTCCCCGAATATACGTCAGGTCACTCCGTAGCAAGTGGTGCAACTGCCCGTATTTTGAGCGATTTATTTGGCTACAAATACGCTTTTACGGATAATACGCACGAAAAACGCACCGATATTATCGGCAAACCGCGCTCTTTTGCCTCATTCAATGCCATGGCTGCCGAAGCCGCTTTGTCACGCTTATATGGTGGTATTCACTACCGCGAAGCTATTGAGAAAGGCGTTGAACAAGGCACGCGGGTAGGTATTGAAGTAGGAAAATTGAATTTTAGAAAAGAATAAGAATAGAGGTTACGAGGTTACAAGGTTGGGGTTACGACATTATGGGGATATTTCGCAGGGCGATTGAAATCGCCCTGCGAAATATCCCCATAATGTCGTAACCCCAATCTCATAATCTTGTAATCTTGTAATCTCTCAAATAATAGGATTCAACGCAGTATCAATCACGCTACCAATCTCTTTACTCATCAACCACCGTTTACGGTCAGCCTCTTGGTTGTCGTTTTTAGGCTGCGTTACTTTCGCACCATCTGCCATATATATCACCGTCATTACCTCGCGCATTGTATCAGAATGATTGCCAGGGGCAGAGTGCAAAGTCCAACCCGCGTGAAAAGTAGCATCGCCCGCCTTCATTTGCTTTGCCCGCGTGATGGGATAGCCTTTTTCTTTTACAATAGTCCCCAATATCTTTTCTGAATTATCAGAAATAGCTAAATTTCCTAAAAAACCCAGTTCTTGCGAGCCAGAAGCAAAGGTAAGCATACCCATTTTGACGGAAATATCCACCAATGGCATCCACATAGTAACTGTATTGGTGGTATCAATAGGCCAATAATACTGGTCTTGATGCCAGGGCGTATGTCCACCACCCGCTTCTTTAAAAAGAGCTTGGTCATGGTATAGACGGACGTGCTCAACGCCCATGAGGTCTGCCGCAATTTTAGCAAAACGCTTTGCCAAGGTGTATCGGCGCACGTTTTCATCTACTTCCCACAGGTTCATAATTTGCAAAAATGCTTTACCGTAGGTATCTCGGTCTTCCATTTTGCGCTTTTCGGTATTGTAACGTCCTGCCGCATCAACGATGACTTGACGATATGCCGTTGCTTCTTCGGCATCGAGGATACCCCTCAGTAGGATATGTCCATTTTTTTGATATTTTTCTTTCTGTAAATTGGATACTTTATAAGGCGTACCCAATGCGGGTAAAGCGATGGCATGAGGCATTTTTTAAGTTTTTTTTCAATTAAAATATTGATAATCAATTAATTTTATCCTTTTATGATAAGATTTCCATCAATTCACATAAGGCATAATAGGAACACGGATAACGCGGACAAAACGGATTTACACAGATTTTTTCCATATACACTTAAAAAATCTGTGTTCCTATTTGTTAATTCAGAACAACAGCCGAAATATATGACATAGTTTACTATTTGAGAAAAATTAAAGCATAAAAAGCGTAATTTTGCGCAAAATTTTAGCAAAAATACTGAGGGGGTAACGTGGCATACGCAGTTAAAGAAATATTTTACACATTACAAGGCGAAGGTGGTCAGAGTGGACGACCCGCCGTATTCTGCCGCTTTTCAGGGTGCAACCTCTGGACTGGGCTCGAAAAAGACCGCCCAAAAGCGATATGTCAATTCTGCGATACCGACTTTTGGGGTACGGATGGCGAAAATGGTGGCAAATACAAAACGGCAACTGATTTAGCAAAAAAAGTAAAATCCCTTTGGCGCAATCCCGCTATGGGCAAGCCCTACGTGGTCTGCACAGGCGGCGAACCAGCCTTGCAATTGGATGCAAAACTCGTCACCGCTTTCCACGCCGAAGGTATCGAAATTGCCATCGAAACCAACGGCACTTTGCCCCTACCCGAAGGCATTGATTGGATATGCGTCAGCCCCAAAGCCAATACCGACATCGTTATCCAAAAAGGTGATGAATTAAAATTGGTATATCCGCAAACGAATGCCGAGCCTGAACGGTATGCGCACTTCAATTTTACGCATTTTTACTTGCAACCGATGGATAATGCGCTACAAAAAGACAATATGCAACGCACTGTTGAATATTGTTTGGATAATCCGCAGTGGAAATTGAGTTTGCAGACGCATAAGATATTGAATATACCTTAATTTTATCTCATAATTACAAACCGTTGCGCCGTAGGTAACTTCCCCTTTACCGAAAAGACACAATTATACACCCCTGCGGGTAAATTTGATACATCAATACTGAGGGGGGTAGCTATTATCTCTTTTTTTTCCTTTGTTAATACTCTCCCAACTAAATCTACAATAGTAATATCAGCATATAGCTCACCTGTATCTGCTTCATAATCAATGTTTAATATTGAATGTGTTGGATTAGGATATAGGATGTAATGCGCTTGTGGTAAGGTAGTTTCTTTTGTAGAAACGGCAAATCTGATTGTGCTATCGCATGGATATGTAGGTGTTGTGCCGAGACGGTAGTTTGGATTGTTTGGTAATCCTCCTTTTGTGGCAACTGAGAATGGTAGTTTTATACCTCCTTGTACAACTTGACAGTTTGTGCCTTTTCTATCGGGATGACGGATATATCCGAAAGTTTGGATACCATTCACCGAAACGAAATAAATTCTACAATCTGGAGCTAATTGCGCATAAATGGGATATGCGAAAGGTGCGTTTATACTATCATGGTCAGCAATTTTTTCAACTCGTTTGGTTGTATCACTTTCCTGTAAATCTACTTGAAATATTTCATATGCAGCAAATATGTAGATAAATCGAGAGTTTGGAGAAAAAGACAATCCAGTAAAAATATTGCCATCTTTGGGTATTCTGGGAATTCTAATACTTCTAAAATTGCTTAATTTCCCTGAATTTCTATCAAAGTCATAAAGCATAAGGTCATCAAGATGTGTATAATAAGCATAGTTTTTCCCGTTTGAGGAAAATGATGTTTGACCGCCACCTTGACCGTATAAATTTGTTTGATTTCCCAATGATTGAGAAAAAACAGTATCTACTCCTTTAGAGGTTACTTTGATTGAATAATAGGTATTTGAAATAAATTTTCGGACTAATACCCACCAATCTTTGCCATTATCATGTTTTACTGCGCTTATATTACCACCATCCAAAACATCTGATATTAATAATTTATTTTTATCAAAGACTTTACCCAAACCATTATTTGATAGCATATTGATTTTAGTTGTATAAAGATTTAATGGCAATAATTCTATTTTATCGTTGCCAATGTCATCAATTTGAGTATGTAACAATAAAAAAGTGCTATCATTACTATCTGGTAAAGGTAATGATAGAGCCCCTTGTGAAATAATTTCTCCACCCTGAGCATTACAAACATAGTCATTCCATGTACTCGGATTTAAACTGTCTCCATTTTCCATTACATCAAGGTTCTTATTAAACACTTTGCATCCATTAGTAGAAAATAAAAACTTTCCATTTCTATCGCTCATAGAAACGATTGTTTCAGCGTAATTATGATTTCTTAAAAATGTATCCAGCTTTGCCGTTTGGCTGTTAAAGTCTAATTTAAATCCATATTGTGGTCTTGGGGAATTTTTAAATGTTGAATATCCCATCTGCCAAGTATAATCGTATTTTTGAGCATACAAGAGTGATGGTAGTAGTAAAATTAAAAATATTAAATGCTTCATTTGATTAATAAATTAAGGGTATGCTACTCAAATGAGTAACATACCCTTGGTTAGAAAAAATATATTTAATTGAATTTAACTTTGATTAGTTTAAGTGTAAATTGCTTAATATCATTCAAAGAATACGACACAAAATACACACCTTCTGATAATTCTTGGATTGACATATTTTGTTTTTCGCCAACAGCATTCCAAGACTTAACAATTCGACCTGACATATCAAAAACAGTCCATATTCCTTCTTTTTCATTGTCTTTAACCTCTCTGCTTACCGTTATCAAATCAGATGCAGGATTGGGTGTAACAGCATATCCAGTTTCTATCTTTGATACAGAACGTCCAGTGGGTGCATCATTTTTGGTATTACACAAAGCAAAATCATCAAAATTAACATCTTCGACCAAAGCATAAAGGCTTCTGGCAGCAAAAACAGCATTGCCTCCTTGAAGTGGACATTGATAGGCTATTTTTTTAACGATAGCGGTTTGGTCAGCACTCAACGTAGTTTTACCTTGCGCCACGGTATTCAAATAGATACGATTGACCTCTTTTTCATTGACCTCTGGCAGTGCTTGGGCATTGATGCGCTCATTATCTGCCACCAGTGTTTTGATTTTGTCAGCTATTATTGTTTTTGTCATGATAAATTTTCTAATTTTGTTAAGAAATTAAGCTTCAAAAGGTTGTTTATTGGTTCAAATGTAAGTCTTTTAGGACAATACTATATGCTTATAATCGCATTTTGTATAAACAACTTTACTAATCAATCGACATTTCATATAAGTGTTAATTACGATTAAGTCATATTTATGTTTAAGCCTAAAATTAGGCTTATTCAAATATACACACTGTTATTGGAAAACACAAACACTTTTCGCACGTTTAAAATATTATCTCAACGTTACCTAATAATATTTTATACAAATAAAATATATCAATTAAACCTTTCTAATTTCCAACAGTCCAATATCCAAAATAACGATAAACGTGAAGGAAGCTACAGACGAGCATATCTTGTCCCTACTCAACCAACAAGTCACTTATGAGCGTGGTTTTAGATTGTTGATGCAGACGTATCAGCAGCCACTCTATCAGCACATACGGCGGTTTGTGGTTGACCATGACGATGCAAATGATGTTATTCAAAATACGTTTATCAAAATTTTTAAAAATATTGAACGCTTTGAAGGTAAATCGAAGCTCTATACGTGGCTTTATCGCATTGCGACCAACGAGGCAATCACGTTTTTGAACGCCCGCAACCGCAAAGAGACGGAGACACTCGATAATCCCGATAACGCACATTTGGCAAATAGCTTACATGCAGATGTTTTTTTTGACGGCGATGCCCTACAAATAAAATTGCAACAGGCTTTGGCAACGCTGCCCGATAAACAACGGTTGGTTTTTAATATGCGTTATTATGATGAAATGCCTTATGACGATATGTCCGAAGTGTTAGGCACTTCGACGGGGGCTTTGAAAGCATCGTATCATCATGCGGTCAAAAAAATTGAAGCATTTATAAAAATGGATAATGGATAATGGATAATTTACAATATATTGGTTATCAATCAATTATCAGTTAAATTAAAATAAGATTAGGTACATATTAATAAATTTTGATACAGAATATGAAAGAAGATATACAAGAGGAATTGCGGGAAATTTCCCCGTTTTTGGCAGGGCTTGAGCGCAAAGACCCTTTCAAAGCACCCAAATATTATTTCGATACTTTGGCAGATAAAGTGCTTGAACAGGCGCAACCACAATTGGTAACGATACCCCCTCAGTATTCAACACGTCCAAATCTGTTTACACAGTTGGGTAATGCTATTAGCGATTTATTGCGTCCACGTGTAGCTATTGCTTTTGCAAGTGTTACCCTTGTATTGGCTGTAGGGGTTTGGTTGGTGTATCAATCCAATTATAAAACCAAGGAATTGGCACAAACGGAGCTCTCAAATGAGGATATACACCAATATATTCAAGAGAATATCGCCGATTTTGACGATGAACTCTTGCTCAATAATGAAAAATTAGCCTTCGATACTGAGGGGGGGGCTCTGCACAAAACCGATATGAAAGATGAAGATATTGAAGAGTATTTAATCAATACTATTGATGAAAAAGATTTGGAAGCACTTGATAATTGAAAAGTATGAAGTATGCAGGGTATTGATTTTTACATTTCGCAGGGCGATTAAAATCGCCCCCTATTGATTTTGACCACGAAAAGCTATCAATAGAGGGCGATTTCAATCGCCCTGCGAAATGCCCCCATTATTTCACAAACTCATACTTCATACTTAACAAACATCTATTCACACAATTTTAAATTACGAAAGAACATGAAGAAAATAGTTAGTATCGCCTTTGGTATATGTTTATTTTTCACGCTGTCGGCTCAACCTACAAGAGCAAAAGAACGCGTGGAAGCACAACGTGTGGCGTTTATCACCCAGCGTTTGAACCTTACGCCCGAAGAAGCACAGCAATTCTGGCCCATTTATAATCAATTTACAGAAAAATTGCAACAAATCCGCGCCAATGCTAAGTCTGACAAATCAGATGTTGATATGTCAGATACTGATGCAGAAAAAGCAATTTTGGCAACATTTGATAAAGAGAGTAAAGAGTTAGAACTGCGCAAAGAGTATTATCAAAAATTGAAAAAGGTATTGCCTGTTAAAAAAATAGCGCGTCTCTACCGCACTGAACAAGATTTCAGAACCGAATTGTTGCAACGCTTGAAAGACAATAAAAAAGAGTTGAAGCAAATGCGGAAGGAGTAGGCGGTGGGCAATAGGCAATTAAGTTAAAAAAGTCGAATTTCTGTATTCAGAAATTCGACTTTTTTTATGCAAAAACGCAAAAAACGATGTCACAAAATAGCCTTCATATGATACAAAAAATATAAATGTGGGTGGGTCTTATTTTTGCTAAAAATAAGAGCTATAAAATATTTTTATTTCAATTATGTGTTAAAAAATAGCGTGCTAAGTTTTTAAAAATCAATAACTTATGCTGTAAAATATAGAATATCAATAATTTATGTAAAACTTTAATGTTAAAATTTTCTTAAAAAAAATGTGCACGGATACCCTATATTAAGTATCTTTATTGAAAGTAAATAACCATCACGCACATGAAGCACCACAGCATCAACCAACCCACGCAAGTCGAACGCTATATTCTCGAATGGAACGAGATGTCACAAAAGAAAGCGTATCGGTTCATTGAGAAAACGGTTTATCTGGAGATGATAGACCACCTTGCCAACATGGGAAATTGGCAACGCGCAACGGCTATGGTCAACCAAGCTATGACGCAACACCCCCATTCGCCCGATTTGTACCTACGTAAGGCTGAATTATTATTGAATTGTAATATGATAGCCGAATGTATTGTCACAATTCAAGAGGCAGAGACTTTTGCACCGTCTAATGTGCAACTCCGTTTGTTCCGCGCCGAAATCGCAATGGCGCAAGGTGCATTCGTGGAAGCATTGGAAATTTTAGATGATACTAAACTCGCAGCAGGTCCCGAAGAACTGTCTGAGGTGTATTATTTGGAATCTAACGTTTATGAAATTGTACACGACCCCAAGGCGATGCTCAAATCACTGCGTCGCTGTATATGGACAAATGCCTACAATACTGAGGGGTACGAAAAATTCTTCAATAGCATTGGCAAACAGGCTTATACTAAAGAAGCGATTGATTTTTACAATAAAATATTAGACCGCGATGCCTATAATTGGTTGGCTTGGATGTATCTGGGTTTGACATTGCGAGCGGAAGAAAAAATTGATGAAGCCATTGATGCTTTAGAGTTCGCCTTTGCTATCGAGCCTACATGCAGCATTGCTTACACAGAGGTGGCGGATATGTTCATTGAACAAGGCAATATTACCCGTGCGCTATTGACATATGAAAACGCCGTTTTCAACCTTCAAGAAGACCCCGAAATTTTGAAAGAATTGGGTCGTTGCCATGCCAAATTGGAAAATTTTCACGCTGCCATCAGTTTTTATGAACGCAGTTTGGAGTTGGACAAACACAATCCAGAGGTTTATTTCCTTATGGGCGAAAGCGCAAGACAATTGAAATGGGGGCAAAAAGCTATTGATGCTTATTTGCTGGCTATCAAAATGGATAGTCAAAATGAATTTTACCACACGGGTTTAGCAGCCGCTTATTTCGATATGAATGAATTGTCGCAAGCGCTATTCAGCTATCGGCGTGCTTGTTATATCGGTGCGGAAGATGTCACCAATTGGTTGCGTTATATTTATTTTCTTTTCAATATAGGGCAAGTAAAGATGGCGCAAAAAGCTTTAGCAAAAGCGGACGAATTTGCGGGCGGCATCGAATTGGACTATGTACGCATCGCGTGTTTGTATATGACAGGTCAAAAAGAAGAAGCCGCTTATCAATTGGGTGATATGGACGTTGCGGGAGATAGTCTCGAAATGCTCAAGTCTGAATTTACATGGCACCCAGAAGTGGCTGAAGACCCAGAGGCTATTCGCGTTTTGATGACTTTTTTACCATAAATAAACAAATATTCAATAATTAAAATATTGGTTTTCAATACTTTAATTACATTTGATGAAGCAATATTAATTTAAAAGTAAGCAATAAAAAATAGGTGTGATGTTACTGCATCACACCTATTTTTTATTGCTTACTTTTATGCTAAATAATTAAAATGCCACTGATTTCAACCGCAACCCCTCCGTATGGGGCAAGCCACACATCAAATTCATATTCTCCACCGCTTGACCCGATGCGCCTTTCAATAAATTATCTATCATACTGATTATCAAGGCTTTATCCCCATGTTTAGAAACATGGATTAAGCACTTATTTGAATTGACCACTTGCTTCAAATGTGGGTTTTCAGCAACGATATGCGTAAACGGCGCATCGCTATAAAAGTCAGTATAAAGCTTCTTCAAATCATCTTCGCATAAGCTGGTGCGCGTATAAGCACTCGCATAAATGCCTCGCGTGAAATTGCCGCGAACGGGCAGAAAATTAATGTCGTTTTGAAAATCGGCTTGCAAAAATCGAACACTTGCTGTTATTTCCTTCAAATGACGATGCTTAAATGCCTCATATATCGAAAGGTTATTATTGCGCCAACTAAAATGGGAGGTATCGGTAGGCTTTTGACCCGCTCCAGTTGAGCCAGTCACCGCATGAATGTGAATGTCGTCGTGTAAAATACCTTGCGCAGCCAATGGCAATAGAGCCAACTGAATAGTGGTTGCAAAACAGCCAGGATTAGCAATATATTGGGCTTCTTGAATTAAAGGCTTATTGAGTTCAGTCAAACCATAAACCCAACCTTCTGCCGCTGCAGCTGGATTAGCTCCCCAACGAAAATCTTGAGATAAATCTATGATTTTCAAAGACTTCGGTAAGCCAGTATTGTCCACAAATTTTTTCGCATCGCCATGCCCTACGCAAAGGAATAATACGTCTGCCTTAGAAAAGTCCGCTTCGTGGGTAAAAGTAATATCAGTATCACCCACCAAATCGGAATGTACATTGCTGATGAGATGCCCTGCATTGGAGGTAGAATGGACGAACGCAATGTCTACTGAGGGGTGATTTAACAGAATTCTTAATAATTCGCCAGCCGTATAACCAGCACCGCCGATAATGCCTACTTTTATCATTGAACGATAATTAATTGGTAAAATATGTGCAACGGAACGCTATTCCGTTGAAAGTGCAATACAACACAACGGAACAGCGTTCCGTTGCACTTCTTAAAAAATTAGAAAAAAAAAGTCTGCGAACAGAAGTTCGCAGACCAATCAACATTTGTTAACCCCAAAAAAATTATACCATGAGTACAAACTCTTTATATGTCGAATTGACGTATTTTTCTATTCGTTATTTCACTTATTGTATTCTTGACACAAATATAGACGTATTTTTCGAGAATAGTAACATTGAAACAAAAATATTTTTACAAAGTTTTCTAATTCAGTACTTTTTTAACTAGATCAGCTGCTTCACGTAGTGCAATGGCTGAATAAACCTTCAAACCGCTCTCATCAATCATCTTTTTGGCGATATCGGCATTCGTTCCTTGAAGGCGTACAATAATAGGCACAGGAATTGTGCCAATGTTTTTGTAGGCATCAATGATACCTTGAGCCACTCTATCGCATCTAACGATACCGCCAAATATATTAACCAGTATCGCTTTCACATTCGGGTCTTTCAAAATGATATTGAAGGCTTTTTCTACACGCTCGGCATTGGCTGTGCCACCCACGTCTAAGAAGTTAGCGGGCATACCACCACTGAGCTGTATCATATCCATAGTTGCCATCGCCAAACCAGCACCATTAACCATACAACCCACATTTCCATCTAACTTTACATAGTTTAAGTCTGCCTCCGAAGCTTCTACCTCTGTTGGGTCTTCTTCGTCTTTATCGCGCATGGCTTCTAAATCTGGATGACGATAGAGCGCGTTGTCATCAATCGCAACTTTTGAATCTACGATGACAACCTTATCGTCGGACGTAATCAAACAGGGATTGATTTCAAACATAGCCGCATCACTACCGATATAGGCTTTGTAGAGCGCATCTACACAAGCATACATTTCTTTGAAAGCCGCGCCACTCAGACCCAAGTTGAAGCAGATTTGGTTGATTTGAAACGATTGTAAACCTACCAGCGGGTCAATCCATTCTTTTTTTACCAAATGTGGCGTTTCTTCAGCTACTTTTTCAATATCCATCCCCCCCTCAGTAGAATAGATGATAACATTGCATTTTTTTGCTCTGTCCATCAATACTGAGATATAAAGTTCGCGTGGTTTATTGGCTCCAGGATAATACGCATCTTCAGCCACCAATACCTTGCGCACCAATTTGCCTTGCGCCGATGTTTGGGGTGTGATGAGCATCATACCCAATATTTCAGACGCTTTTTCTTTCGCTTTTTCAGGTGTAGGTGCAAATTTTACACCACCGCCTTTGCCGCGCCCGCCTGCGTGTACTTGAGCTTTTACGACGCAGCCTTCGCTATTACGCTCTTGACGCAAACGGATAGCTGCATTATATGCTTCGTCAGGCGTAGTGCAAACGATACCTTCTTGTATCTTAACGCCATAACTTTTTAATAGTTCTTTACCTTGATACTCGTGGAGATTCATAAAAAATGGATAATGAACAATGGATAATGGATAACAAACAGAATTTAATAGACAATATTTGTATTTATTTGCCTTGCTACACTCTGTCTATTTTCCGTTACTAAATTTTCGGGCAAAAGTATTATATTTTATTGTATTACAAAAAGATTATAGCGTCTTTCATCAAAAACTTATGTGAAAATACTGAGGGGTAGCCATGCACGATGTTTGAAGTACGATGTACGATTTGCACAATGTCGTACATCGTACTTCAAACATCGTACATATTTTTTACTTGTTTTTTGTAAAAAAAATGTCACAAGGCAGCATATCTTTCTTTGGTCGGGTCATATATATCGTAAAACGGCGTTAGGTTTTACGATATGTCATACATCATTATTATTTACACGGCTCACATAGCCAACTTAACCGATTTATATCTGCATGATTTCACATCTACTATTTGCGTTAAATTCATTCTTTAATAACAAAAATAGTATTCGTTATGCCAAAACTTATTGTTTTCGCCCTTTGTTTTTGCGTTTTCACCTTTGCAGCCCATGCTCAAAATTTTGAAGTAGGTTTGACGCTTGGCGTTACGACTTACAATGGTGATATCAACATTCAACCTCAAAACTTTAGCCCAACCTTGCGCCCAGCCATTGGTATTTTAGGGAAGTATCGCTTCGAAAATGGTGTCAAACTGAGGGGGCAAGTCCAAACGGGCAGTATAGCCGCTTCCGAAAAAAATCACCCCTTAGCGTGGCGACAACAGCGTGGCTTCGCTTTTTCATCACCCCTAACCGAAGCGGGGGCTTTTTTAGAAATTCCCTTTTTTGAAAGAAATAGAACTACTTTCTATGGCTTTGGTGGCATTGCAGCAACTTTTTTCAATCCCAAAACAGATTTCAATGCGCCCAATCCTTTTTTGGCAACCGATATTAATCCAGATGCCGTGGCTGCCTATTCAAAGGTAACGCCTGCTATTCCGCTTGGTGTTGGCGTTAATTTTGCCTTACGCAACAATTTTAATCTATCTATTGAAGGTGGCTATCGAAAGGTTTTTACTGATTATCTTGACGGTGTATCCTTGGTTGGAAACCCTGATAGACCCGATGCCTATTTTATCGGTAATATATCTTTGACCAAAATTTTTGGAAAAGGAAATAATGGTTATAATGGTGGCGGCGGTGGTAAAGAGGCGGCTTGTCCGAAATTTTAAATAGAAAATAAATAAGTGATGTGCTGGGATTTAGTAAACCGTTGCCTAATCCTACTTTGGCACTTTAAGAAAATTAAAATCTTTTTTCCATGCTTGGTAGGGCGGAGGCTGTTTTTGATTTTGTGTTTATAAAAAATTGGAAATTTTTTATAAATACAAAATCAAAAACTTTCTTAGGTTTTTTAATACTCATTAAAGTGTCGAAGTAGAACTAAGTACCCCCCTCAGTATTTTTCAAAAAAAGTCTGTGTAAATCTGTTTAATACACACCATCTGTGTTCCCATCCTGTCATCAAATCTTTTTGAAAATCAATTATTTATCCATATAGAAAAATACACTTTATTGTTTATACCATAAAAGTGTTAAATATTTATATTTCTTTAAAAAAATTAGGAATATTTACAATAAAAGTAGCAAATTAAAGTTTTTAATTCATCAGTAAACAAAAATTGCTTCACTAAACCCATTTCGCATATGGAGGAACTCTCTACACAACAACAAACCTTAATCCGCTACTTATACAATGAAACTTCACTAAGCGAAGAAATTACGCTTAAAAACACAATGGCAACCAACGTGGCTGTGCGTGAAGAATACAACTCATTGAAACGCAGTAAGGAAGCGTTACCAAAGGTACTATTCAATCCATCGTTTTCAGCTTTGGATAACATTATGAAA
>JAYVKQ010000207.1:0-6250 GCA_043768285.1 Saprospiraceae bacterium
CGACACAACGGCGGGGGCTAAACTTCGGGCGGGATTCATGGATGCACCACAGATTGGTCCTGCAAACAGGGCTTCTAAAAGTACCATGCCGCCAATCGCAATGCCTGCAAATAACCCTGTTTCTTTTGAGCCTTGCGAGACATTTAATATCACAAGCATCAGTAAAAAAGTTAAAATAACTTCTAAAATAAAGGATTGCATTGGCATTCCTGCGGGCAAAGTTGCACCTAAATTTTGATTTAAAGGAAACAGGAATTTCAAGATAATAGATGCTAAAAATGCACCCGCCACTTGGCTACCAATATAAGGTAATACTTCTTTTTTATCAAATCTCCCTGCCACAGCAAAGGCAATTGTTACGGCAGGATTAAATTGTGCGCCCGATATTTCGCCAAATGTATAAATCATACACATGACTATCAAACCAAAAGTGGCAGCAATGCCTACATGAGAAATCGCGCCACCTGTTTCTTGATTAATAATGATTGCGCCCGTTCCACAAAATACTATGGCGAATGTGCCTATGAATTCGGCTATATATTTTTTCATATTATTTTAGCAACAGCCTCCGCCAGGCGTACAGCAATTTTGATTTACTAAGGTCAATTCCGACAAGCGAATTGTAGATTTTGATTGAGGAATATTGCATTTTGTTTTTGCCAAACAATCCGTTTCTTTTGCTACAAGTGAAAACGTGCCGCCCTCAATACTCAAACTGTATTTTCCAATAGTCTCTGTTTGATATTCTACTTCAATCTCCAAATCTTGGTTTTGCAAAACCTTTTCAGATAATTTAAGAATGTTTAACAAACTTTGGGGTTCCAATTTATGGTCAAAATCATCAGCAACCCAGATTTGTAGGTTTGCCGATTTTTCTTCGTGAATGTCTCCACCACAATCAATGAAATGTTTTGTCAAAACACCAACTTCTGTAATGTGAAAATGTTTTGGCACAAATTCGTTGTTAGGTAATTTAAACCTAACAGAACTCATATTGGCTAATTGCGCTTTAAATTCTGAAATTTTCATTTTATTAAATCATTTTTTTGTGAAAAGATACCCCCTCAGTATAAACACTGATTTTAAGGAATTTGATGTGTTTTTACAAATGCTTGGACATAGGTTTTTATCTCATCTCTGACCTTTGCAAAAGTTTGCATTACCTCGGCTTCAGTTCCAGTTGCTTTGGCAGGGTCTGTAAAATTGTGGTGAAATTTTTGGGCTTTTGTTGGAAAATAAGGACAGCGTTCTTTGGCATTATCACAAACCGTTATCACATAATCAAAATCAATATCAATATACTCATCAATATTGTTTGACGTGTAGTTAGAAATGTCAATGTTATCCTCTTTCATCGTTAATATGGCTTTCGGGTTTACACCATGCGTTTCTACACCCGCGCCATACACTTTGACTTTTCTACCATCGGTAAAATGCTCAAAGTAGCCATGTGCTAATTGGCTTCGGCAACTATTGCCCGTACATAAGATTAGAATATGTATCATATTTTTGAATTTTAACAGTTGCAATTAATATTGTGAGTTGTCATCTCAAATAAAAGTTCAAATTGTTTTTTTATAGCCGACCATTTTTCTGTATTAAGGCAGTAATTAACATTTAACCCACTTATTTCGCCCTTAATCAAATCGGCATTTTTTAACTCCTGTAAATGCTGGCTAACCGTGGTTCTACTGAGGGGTAGTTCATTGGCAATATCGCCCGATATACACGTTTTTTTTTCAGCTAAAAGTCTAACGATAGTTATTCGTGCAGGGTGAGATAGCAACTTTGCGTAAAAGGCAAGTTGTTGTAAATCAGTATCAAACTCGGTTGTTTTAGCGTACATTTTCAATATTTTAGTAGTATGTCGCAAACATACGACATATAATCGCAAAAACATAACAAAAATCAAAATAGATTGGAAATCATTTTAGCAAAACGAAGTGTTTTTATAAAAAAACATCTTGTGCAGCAATTTCATAATCGGGTAAGGCAGGAGATGCGCTACAAATAGTTGCACCACGACAAATTTTGACATCAGTGGGAGATGTAAAAACATGAATGGATTTTTGCTTAGGAAAAATTTGCCAAACGACTTGAACACCATTGTCGAAATACTGTTCTAATTTTAATTGTATTTCCTCGGCAGTATCATTTTTAGAAATCACTTCAATCACAAAAGTGCTGACACTCGAGTGCAAATCTTCTTGGTCTTTTACTTGTTCTTCTGTCAAATAGGCTAAATCTGCAATGCGATTGCGATTTGCTTTTGGCAAAAACATTGAAACTTCACACCATAAAGTACCCATCGCTCTGAAAGCCTGAGTGCGCATAAAATGTAAGGTTAAAATTTGACCTATTCTTACTTGGCTTCTATTCATTGTAAAACGGGGAGTTTTCTCAACAATACCATTATTCCACTCATAGCGATACCCATCTTCTCTATCCGCATATCTGCGGTGATAAGCCTCTAAGGTCACTGGGAGCTTAGTTTTTGCTTGTTTTTCAAGCGGCGATATTTGGGTAGCTGTGGCAGTCATGTTTCTTAATTTCTGACAAAGTTATGTGATGTTATCCTTAAAAACAAGTATTTCCACTTTTTCGTTTACCAAAGAATGATATGATTTTTTATTAGAAAAACATATCTCTATATTTGCACTTCTTAAAATTAAAATCATCAACTATTGGTACAGACAACTATCTGGACAGGTTCATCCAACTATATATGTGACCCCGAATTGGCGCAGGCTTTTCACATTGCACTGGTTTTGGGTATGCCCCTTTTGATTGAAGGCGAACCGGGAACTGGCAAAACAGAACTACCTATTCAATACGCAAAAGAGCAAAATTTAGAACTTTTTACGTATCCCGTAGGCTCAAAAAGCAATGTTGAGCAATTTGTAGCAAAGTTTGACCACGTTAAATATCTCCGCGATTCGCAAGTGGAAGTCCTCAATGCACAGCGCACCGAGCGCGGTCTTGACCCCCTCAGTAGTGGCGGGCGCAGTACCGAGCGTTTGAATGATTATGTGCTCATGGGACCCGCAGCAAAGGCATTTAGCACGCCTAACTCTGTTTTGCTGATTGATGAAATTGACAAAGCCCCGCGCGAATTTCCCAACGATTTGCTGTTTGCACTAAGCCATCGGCAGTTCATTTTGCCCGAATCGGGAAAGGTCATTTCCGTCAGTGAAGAAAATATGCCCGCCATCGTTATCACGAGTAATCGAGAACAGGAATTGCCTACGGCTTTCAAGGGGCGGTGCATTTATCACTACATCAGTTTTCCAGAACCACCAATGATGGAAGCCATTATTAAGAAACATTTTCCGACTATTGAAGGCAAATTATTGGAGAAAAGCATAAGTTTATTCTATCAATTGCGCCATATTGGACTTGAACGCGCCCCCGCTACCCGCGAAATTTTGCACTGGTTGAAGTATCTTCAAAATTTTTCTTTGGATGATGCTTTATCCAAAATTGATGATAAAGAAGGTATGGGCGTTTTGATAAAATCGCAAACAGATTTGAAAAAAATTAAATCACGTTTTAATATTAAATAATAAGGTAAGGCATATGTATATTAAGGTGGCATTGGAAGGGCGATTGAAATCGCCCGCTATTGATTTTTATCACGAAAACCCATCAATCGCCCTTCCAATGCCACCTTAATGTACATATGTAAATCATTAAAATCCCGTTATCCTGTCAAATGTTTAATAGTTTACCAATATACCTGCGCGAAAACAAACTGCACGGCGATGTGCGGACATTGCTATTGCTCAAAAAAAGCATTGAGCGTGGACTTATCCACTCGCTGGGCGATTTATATATGGTGTTGAAAGGCATAGTCATCAATTCGCCAAAGGATATTGGACCTTTTACACGAGCATTTTACCAATACTTTTTAGGCATTGATACCCATGCAGGTGAAAACCTTGATGCGGCAATTAAGGATAGCGAAGCGTTTAGGAATTGGTTGAAAAATCAAGAGATATATGAAGTAGAAGTACCAGATGTGAAGGAATTAATCGAGCGTTTTTTGAATGAAGTGCATCTCACGAGCTTCGATATAGAGAAAATACTGAGGGGGGAGGATATATTAAAAAATGATGACCCCAATATGCCCGATGACAATCAACCAGACGACACAAATAACCCAACGCCAAAATTTGGAGCCGATTACAGCGATATTCCCCTCGAAGAATTGATGGCGCGTATGAGACAAGTCCTTGAAAATCAACGCCGAAGACATACGGGCGGCACACATTGGGTCGGCGAAGGTGGCGCATCATCGTTTGGTAGCAATGGAGCGGGTAAAGATGGTATTCGCGTCGGTTCGGGCGGTGGCAAAATGGCGCGGAAGGCTCTTGAAGATAAAAACGCTTTCCCTGTGGATACCCACCTCATTCTGCAAGACGATAATATAGATGTAGCATTAGCCTATCTAAAAGGTATTGAAGAAGAAGCCGTTGAGCGCATTTTGGATATTCCTGCCACAATTACTGAGGGGGTAAAGCAAGGGTCAATTTTTCTGCCACAGGAAAAAGAAAAAATTGACCAAAAGACGCAAGTGATGCTGTTGATTGATAATGGGGGTTGGTCAATGTCGCCCTATATCGCTTCGGTGACTAAGCTATTTTCAAAAATGAAACGCCGTTTTGCGCACGATTTGAAGACCTATTATTTTCACAATACTATCTATGGTGGCGTGTATAAAGATTCGCTACGTCTTCAATCTGCTTTCGAAAACATGGATAAACTCTGCTCAATTGATAAAAACTACGCCGTTTTCATCATCGGCGATGCAGATATGGCGCCCTACGAACTCTCCCCCGATAGCATGATGGATTGGCAATTGTTGAAAAATCGCTTCGAGCGCGTCATATGGCTCAACCCAATGGATATTCGTTATTGGGAAAATTCAACAACTGTGCATCGTCTTCAAACCATGTTCCCTATGTTCCCACTTTCGCCCTATGGTATCGAAAAAGGTGTAGAGCATATGAATAAAAAAAGACGGTTTAAATAAATTCAAATGGACAATTTACAGTGGACAATGGATAATACATTGAATATCAATACTATTATCCATTGTCCACTGTAAATTGTCCATTTGAATTATGGAATTTTAACCCACTCTGCATCTCACAAGGGTAATCAGTTTTTATAACCATTCAAACCCTTGTCACCATGTTTAAGTTATCATCAATTGTGTTAGCATTTTTCCTCCCTATGTCTTTTTGCAAAATTCCATCACCGCAAACGGACGGGACGACCCCTCAGTATTTTACACCTTCAGAAGACAAAAAGAAAGGCAAAATCCAAGTCGCTTTACTTCTTGACACGTCTAACTCAATGGACGGATTGATTGACCAAGCCAAATCACAACTCTGGAAAATGGTCAATAAACTCGCCGCCGCTAAAAAAAATGAAGACTATACCGACATCGAAATCGCTCTTTTTGAATATGGCAACGACAATCTGGACATGGGCGAAGGCTATATCCGCATGGTCAGTAGCCTATCAAAAGACGTGGACGGCTTATCCGAGCAACTGTTTAAACTCAAAACTAAGGGCGGCAGCGAATATTGCGGCTGGGTAATTGGTGATGCCTTGAAAAATTTGAAATGGTCGGACGACGACAATGACCTTCGCCTTATAATCATAGCGGGCAATGAGCCTTTTGACCAAGGACCAAAAGATTTTAAAGAAACGTGTAAGGATGCTGATAAAAAAGGTATTGTCATCAACACTGTGCATTGTGGCGATTGGCAAACGGGTATCCAGACCCATTGGAAAGATGGCGCAGAAATTGCCAAAGGCAAATACCTCAATATTGAGCAAGACCGCAAAGTTATCCATATCCGCACGCCTTACGACGATTATATGTATCAATTGAACATACGTATCAATAAAACATATATCGGTTATGGCAAATCGGGTGTTTCAAAGAAGGAACGTCAAACTAAACAGGACGTAAACGCAGCCGAATATGGTTCTGCCAATGCTGCCTCGCGTACTGCCTACAAAGCCAAAGCGCAATATAGCAACGCTGATTGGGATGCTGTTGATGCTTTCAAAGCCGATAGCACTGCCATTTCTACTTGGAAAACGGAGGATTTGCCCGAAGAAATGAAGCAAATGAGCGAAAAGGAACGTAAGGTCTATCTTGATACATTGAAAAAAGAGCGTGATGCTATTTCAAAAGAAATTCAAGAAACCGAGAAAAAAATACAAGACTTTACGG
>JAYVKQ010000208.1:0-31243 GCA_043768285.1 Saprospiraceae bacterium
ACCGCCCAATACGGCTTCTGAGTTGAAGTCATTAGTAAGCTGCTGGGCAATTTCAGTAGCTACCCATACTTTATCGTATTCGTTATTTTGACCAAGAAGTCCAAACTTAACTGCTTTATCTTCTTTCTTTTTGCCACGCAAAAGTCTCGGATTTTTTACTCCCAAGACTTTTGCTTCTTTATGATTACGTAGTATACTCTTTCTGAATATACCCTTACTGCCTGCTAATAGATTGAAGGCTACTGTGTCTGCATTACCCAAATCTCCATTAGATAATTGGGCTACTGCCTTTTCAAATAGGTCGTCTACTTTTTGATTCTCTTTGTAGTTAGCGAACATAGCTCTAAATACGTCCATAGCACCCAAGTACTCTACTTTATTATCTTTTCCAGTTACTGGGATTTGCTGTGCGTTGAGGTTATTGTAACTGAAAGACTGGGCTGGGGATTTGATAACTACTCTCGTATTATCTACTTTTATGGTGTGATTGCCGTTGATATTAGTAGATAATCCAGGAGCTATGCCTACGGCTTTCTTTACTACTTTTTCCACTTCTTGCACTACTCCGTTCTTATCCGTTTCCATTACTTTACCAAGTACGTCTATACTTACTTTAAGATAGTCGCGCCCAGCTTGTAGTCCATAGCTTGTCAAAAAGAGCGGACTTTGGATTTCGGAGTTGGTGTCTGTTAGTTTAGTTAGGGCTTTGTACAAATTTGCGCGCGCGTTATTCAGACTGGTGTAATCTTTTACACTCTCCAAATTAAAGCGCGTATTAAATAAGCTCTCATACGCTGTATAAGCTGCATTAAATTCTGTAGCATTGACTTTATTTGGCACTTTGGATAGTGCATATCTCCAACGGGTAAAGCTATCCATTTGTGCCTGTTCTAGCATAGCCACACGACGGGCTGTAGCAAATAGTAATCCCATAGTGTCCATACCCAGCTTTTCGTTGTTTGCTGTCTTAGCTGCTGTATTAAGCGTATAGATGCCATTATGCAGTAGCCCGTTTTGCTCAACTACTTCACTACGAAATTTTACTTGGAATACAACTTGTGCGCTGCGGTGTCCTTGAGCGTGCATTTGGACAAAAGCACCCTTTCTAAATTTAGCAGTATTTTCCTGTGATTGGATTAGCTGTCCCTGCAAGTCCCAGTTATCAGCTAAGTTAAGGTCTTTGAGAGTGCGCCCTTTATTATTGGCTTTATTGAATACGCCAGGGATATAGAATAAACCTGAGAACATAGGGCTTTTCTTGCCGTCTATCTCGTTCATAGTACCGTCAGCCAAAGGATTTAGTGCCGTTATACTCTCTATTGCATCTCCCCTTTTTGCTACAAATACGTTGGTATTGGTGATTGGCAATTGCGACATATTCGCACCGCGTACTCTTTGGGCAAGCTGGGCAGCTTCTATCTCAGAAGTTATCATAGTAGGCAACTGCTGGCTCGTACCTCCTGGGTATGTATTGGTAATGGTATCATCATTACGAAGTAAGTACACTTTACTACCTTTTGGATTGTACGCAAAACTATTACGCATACCGCCGTCTGTGTAAGCTATCAAATCTGCCAAAGCGTGAAAGTCTTTATACATAGACAAAGGAGAAAAAATTTCATCGCTGTCTGCACTTTCTTCCTCGCTCTCATTGTCCGCAGTTATAGTACGATTAAGCAATTTACTTTTAGGCTCTGTACCAGTACTTGTACCATAGTCCTTACTTGGATTAGCAGCTATATCTTTGAAAGCCGATTTTATGGTAAGTATATTCTTTGGTATTTGTCTAGTCTCTGTCGTAATTGCTGCTGTCGTTTTATCAACGTTTTTGAATTGGAACGTATCAGTTTCTCCTTGTATAGAGTTGCCTATAAGCAATTCAAAAGTACCTAAATAAGTGGCTAATAGGTGGCGAGCGTACATATCGGCAAAAGTATTATAGTTCCAGCCTTTCACTTCTCTATCTCCTGCTAAGATATTAACTAAGACTTGGCTAAATTTCTCTCTACCCATTTGCTGAAAAGCCTCTTTTACAAAGCTGGCTTGCATTTGACCAGTAGTCATCTTACTGATTTCCATAGTCCAGCCTTTGGCATCTTTTCTCAAAGTCGCAAAGGTCTCACCTTTATAGCTTACTTTCACTTCACTTTCTCCATTTGCTGTTATTGCAAATTCGGGTTCGCCATTTTCAGACTTAAAGGATTTCTTGGTTCCACTCATAGTAGCATCACCGCCAAAGAACATACGCGAATTACCTGTACCTGCGGTACCGTCTAACTTGATAAAGTACCTAGATACGTCATCTTGTAATTGGTCGGCTATCTGCTGCTGGTCGGCTCTCATTATCTCGGAGATATTGCCACTTGTGCCGTCCATTTTAAGGTAGTTATCTTTGCTGATAGACGTAAAATAAGACGTGGTAGCATCTACAATTTCTAAGCTTAACTTAGATACACTTTTAATATGCGATAGCAACTCGTCAGCAGTAACGACACGACCACTTGGACTAGTCTTTTCGTATTGGGCAATTATGGCTTGGGCTTCACTTTGGGCAATGCTCTCGCCAGCCATTTGTAGCTGGTACAAACGGAGCATATTAGCGTGGGATAAATTACCCGTAGCTATGCTATACAGCCTATTGTATAATTGACTATACATTATGTAGTCGGGATTAGATAGAAACTCTAAGTTTCCATTCTCATCTTTACTATATTCGCTATTCTTTTTGTAGCCGTCTGCTATTTCTATCATAGCCTTGCGTAAAGCGACTGCTACTTGGGACTGTCTATCTCCATTGGCAGCAGCTTGAATTTGAGCTTTGTATTTAGCTTTCTCTTCATTGGATAGTGTTTGCCCAAAAGCGCGAGATAAGAAATCACCATACTCTATGGCTTCATTTTCGGGACTTATCCCATTATAGATTCTATTGGTCATCTCAATTACTTTGGCAGTAACTAAGTCCGTCATTTCAGACAATTCGTATACATTTACGCTTTTGGCATTTACGGGTACAGTAGATAGGATTAACTTAATGAACGCGCTCTGCTTATCCATTATATTAACTTCCTCTGAGTTTTTGTCTTGGGTAGTATCTGTACTCACCGCGTTAGCAGCTATCATATCCTCTACTGACTTTTTATGCAAGTCTGCTATGCTCACATAAGGTAGAAATGCCTGCATCGCGGCTTCCAAGTTGTAGTCGTTCATCATCACGTAGTTTCTGTACAATTCGCCGACGGTAATTTTATTCGGGTAGTTTTTCCCGTTGATATTAGTAATGGCTTGATTGCTATAACCCGATAAATAGTTTTTCAATTCCTTAACGGCTACTGTCTTATTGCCAACTACTACAGTCAAATTCCCTACTTCATCTTGAATTTCTGTACGCATCGTCTTTCTTTCGTCTTTACCCAAAGCTTCTAATTCCTCATTAGTCTTACTTTTTAGCACACTATCTTTACCGACAGCGCGAAGTAGGTCTTGCAAAGGATTACGGCTATTTACGTCCAATACGTTGTATAACTCTTTTAGATTAAGCCCATTGTATAAGTTAGCTGAGTTCATTACTGTATTCTTTGATAAGACCACAGACAAAAGCTGCTTGCTCATTACTTTACCCACTTCGGCTATGGCAGTCCCCATCTGGTTAGTATTCTGCTCGCCAAATGCTTTTTCTAATATACCGCTTCTATTATAAGCTGCATCTACTTTATCGTAGCTGTACTGGGGCGTAGTTCTGTATTGTCCCGTATTCGCGCGGTAGAATACGTCCTTGACCAAATTGCGATACACAGGAAAAATCTGTCTGAACCAGTAGCCAAAGAAATCAAAAAGCTGCTTGATTAGCTTGCCTATACCTTTCACCGAGCGGCGTTCTGTTGCGTACTGCTCGTATCGGTCTGCCAGCCATTCAATAGCTGCTGTACCTTGTAAGCCCGTTTTAGTATAGACTTCGTCCATTAACTTAGCTCTAAATTCGGGATTAAGTTTGCGTTCAGTAATCACGTGCATAGCTTCGTGAACCACAGTCTTGAAATTTATCTGCTCGTTAGTATCGCGGTAGAATACTACGCTGGCTGGATTTCCATTGGGTAGTATAGTCGTACCAAATATACGCAGTCCATCTTTCGTCTTGCCGTCTTTAATAAACCACTCTACTTCTCCAACTTGTCTTTCCAATTCAGCAATAGCCTCTATATCAGACAACCAGTCTGCCCCCTTGTTGGCGTTGATGTATTCTGTGTCAGTAGCAAAAGAGCGGTCGTAAAAAGAAGCAAACGGGTCGGGGACTTCCGTTTCTTCCTCTTTTCTTGTCCCTAAATTTACGGGAATACTGCCTGGCTGAATGACTGTGTCTTTATTCATAGTCGGTGCCACAAGAGAATCAGTAGGCACAACGTAAGAGCCGCCAGCTTTACGATAAACAGGGTAGGCAACTTTAAGGAAAGGCTTAATCTTATTAAGGAAATCATTTTGCTTATCCATTAAGTCCTTAATCTTTTGATAGTCAGTCTTGCTGTTCATCGCAGCTTCCATAGCTTCTAACTTTCCCGTTCCTGCTTTTACCTTAACTCCAAATTCTTCACTTACTAACTGCTCGTTGAATGTAATCCCAGCCGCTTCTGCTGCTTTCATTACCTCCGTCTTATTCTGATTTATCCAGTCTCCAATCCAGCCCGTTCTACCGTAAATTTTGCCGTTGCTTTCATACACTAATCCAGCATTAGCAGGCTCAATATCCAAGTTCTTTCTTTCTTGCTCGGCTATTTTTTGTATATTAGCCACTTCTTTTTCTACAGTAGCTGGCGTATCGTACTTACGAATAGCGACAGGAATTTGCAAGTACAATGGAAATCTCTTTTTCTTACCATTTACGACTTTGCTAACTTGTATCTCAACTTCTACATAGGGTCTCCATTCTCCCGCGCCCCTGCTTTTATTGTAGATTGTGTAGGAATTTTTAGTCGCACCTAAAATGATAACGTTCTCGCTACCCCATATCTTTTTCAATTGGTCTATGTAAGAGTTAAAAGTCTGCTCTTCCATATCAGCATTTAGCAAATTGGCAGCTTCTTTCTCGTTGATAGGGTCTGCGTTCTCCTCTTTGTGCAACTCGTCCAAATTCACATTGCCTTTATCTGCGCCCTCTTTCTTTTTGAAAAAGACGAATTGGGGATTGAATTGATTTTGTGTCAATTGCAGTTTTAGCACTTTACCCTCTAATTTGATATTATCCTCAGACGATTCTATACCATTTAGAATACGGTAGCGTATCTCGCGAGCATAGTTCCCCGCCGTAGTCTCTACTGTTTCGCTTGGATTGAGTATGCCTACTAACTCGTCTAAGTTGGCAAGTTCTCCATTTTCTACTTGGGGTGCAGTCGGAGAAGTGGTAACGACGACCACTCCTTTACCATTATCTGTGGCTACTGTGCCTGTGAGTACAGCTTCATCTGTGTCGCCTTTGTATTGCTTCAATCCTTCTACTATGTGAAAGTATAGGGTCTTTTCGTATTGCCCATTATCTTTTTTCAGAAAAGCCAAATTCGTAAGCATAATACGACGTACTTGCTCTTGGGTCTTACCTGTTTGGAAAGGTAGATTAGACATTTGGATAAAGAAACGGCTTACATTTTCAAATGCTTTCGGTTTTGTTTCTCTTTCCGCTTCATCGTTACCGTCTCTTTCCTCTATGGCTTCCTTGTCTAAAATTTCCTCGTCCTCTTTGGTAGTAGGAGCTGGCTTTTTATTAGCTAATCCAGCAGCCGTATCTTCTTCTGCTCTTTTATTTTGATTAGCTTCTTTTTTAATTCTACTTTTTTCTGCTTTTTCTGATTTTTCCGAAGCAGCTTTAAGAGCAGCCGATTCTTTTTCTTCTGCTTCTTTTTTAATAAAGTAAGCTTCTATTTTATTACTTACTTCAATAGCTTTATTACTATCTAAATTAAGAGAGTTATCATATAACTCATTTATAAAAGATAATACTGCGGCCTTGTCTTCATCAGAATATTTAGTATTTGGGTCTATACCAAGCAAGACATTTAATCTCGCTCTAATGCTTCGTAAAGCATTGATAATAGCTGTCGTTTCTTTTGACTTTTCCCTTTCCCTTTCTGTTATTTTATTAGCAGTCTGTATAGACTTTAAATTATCGATAGTAGAGTTAATTTCACTTTTTATCGCAGAGAGTTCTTTTGATTGAGTAGCAGTTTTCGTAGTATTGGTAGGCTTAGCTTTTGGTGGTGGTGGAGTTTGGGTCGTATCTGATTTAGCTTTTGATTGCTTTTTTAATGCTTCATTAGCTACAGGCTGAATTTCTGCCATTTTTTTGGCAGCAGATAATCCCCTTGTAGAATTTCGTAAATTTATCAGATAGTCTTCTTTTTCTTTGACTGTATCCAATTTGGGTACAGTTGGCATAAAAAGTAGTAGTGCTTCTGCTGCCTTTTCTTTAAAAGCTGCTTCAAATTCGGGATTTTTACCGAATAGTATTTTATAATTTCCAAATCCAAAGGCTCCATTTGTAATAGGGTCTAATACAGATTGATAAAAATTATCCATATCACTAACTTGCATTCCACTTATCAATTTAAAGTCAATTAAAGAAATAATAGCACTTTCTCTTTCTTTCCAAAGAGTGTCCCATTTAGTAGCAGTTTTCGTAGTAGCATTAGCAGCTTTATTTTCATCAGCAGAAAGAGTAGTAAAATATTTGTCTATTTTTTCAGCCACACTAGGAGCCTTTGATATATACACACTTTCTCTACTGACAAGACCTTCTTTTTCTATTATAGATAGAATGGCGGCAGTATTCTCTGGCCGTATTGTTACATTAGGATTGAATTTATTAGACCTTACTTGTAAGTATCTAATTACGTCAAGTATGTAATTTAATTTATCAAGGAGATTTTCAGAGTATTTTTTATCTGCTGGATTAAGAAAGACTTTGAATTCTAATTCTTCCTTTAATTCTTTTATCTCTAATTCTATTTTATTGGCAATAATATCAAGAGAACTTTTTGAATTTCCTTCATTGGCATTTACAGTTTGCTGTGCTCCTTGCTGGGTTTGGTCTGCTACTTTCTCCTGTACATTATCAATTTGATTTTGTGCATCGGGGTCTAAATCGCTTTCATTTTCATACTGGCTTGGCGGCGCATCTGTCTTTGGCTCTCCTGTTGGTGGTACGTCTTGCCCAGTCGGTGGAGGTGGAGTTTGGGTCGTATTTTTATCAGTAGGAGGTGCTTCATTTGCTGATTGCTGCCCATTCATAGCCGCTATAGTAGCAGTTAGTCCCTCATTATAAGCGGCTTTATTCGCAACTTCTTTCTCTTCATCAAAGGACTCTTTGCGAATTTCGCCAGGCTTGACCTGCTTGCTTTTAGCCACTTCTGTATTTCTGTCTGTTTGAGCCAGCATTACAAAGTGAGTAGCGCGAGTAGCTGCCGTTAGCTCAAATGTCGCGTATACGTTGTCTTTGATATTGGGTAAAGACGTGCTTTTGCTGTAAGCTAAGTATAGCTCCGCCACAGTACTACCCTGCAAAGGGCGCACTTGACTATTACTATTACCGCGATAAGATACACGAACGCAGTTTCTCAATCTGCTCTTTGCTTCTTCAATTCCAAGACCAGCCGCTTCCATTGCTTTTGCCGTTTTTTCAAAGCTTTCGCTTGACACGTAGGCTTCGTAAGCTGCCGTATCAAAAAGAGCAAGCATTATCTCCTTTTCTATATTCGGGTTACCAACTAATTCTATCATTCGGGATTCAAACGCAGCCGTTACGCTCTCATTGTCTTGAGCTATGCGTACACCCTCATTAGGGCTATTCTCGCCGCCCAAAGCGTAATTAAAGTCAAAAGCGCGTAGATTGATGTAGGCTTGCGTACCCCCACCAGCTACAGCGCGGTATGCAGACTGTAAGCTAAAAATTTCCGAGATATTGCTGCGCATTACTTGGGTCAACGGGAAAGCGAGATTGGTATAATTTACTATACTAGTAGAATTTACCGCCCTATTTACTACTCCATTTTTTAATTTTTCAACCACAGCATTTTCACGAATTTGAAAAGGGTCGCCTAATTGGAAAGCGACTTTATTTGACAAGTCAATTTCTTGGGTCTTATCATTTAGCATCACGTTTTTAAGTAAAGTGTACTCGTCAGTTATGATAACTTGCTTTTCTAACTTACCCGCATCAGTCTTAGTTTCTGCAATATATTCAGCGTAATTTTTACGATTGCCGCCCTCTTGCGTGTAGACTTTAAAATCTTTACCTTCTACTAATCCCAAATCAGTAGCCAACTTTATCATTGGCAAAACTTGGGACTCGTAAGGAGCAATAAGGATTATCATTTCTTTATCCTTTTGCTCTTTTTTTTCATTTCTACTTTTGACAATAGAAAGCAAAGACTTGAGTACATAACTTGACTTACCGCTACCAGCAGCTCCATTCATAGTTATAACGTTCTTTTCTTTTGATTTTTTTTCATCAAAATAAATAGGAATGCCTCCAGCGCGTACAGTATCATAGTGGATAATCCCAGCTATTACCATTTGCTGCTGCTCTATTGTGTGCTTGTACTTATCTCCTTTTACTACTTCTAAGTACTGCTCGTGTGCATCTTTTATATCACTGTATAAAAGCGCATTGATAGACTGCCCAAGTATGATACCACCCCAGTCTGCGTATGGATTTTCATTAGGCTCAAAGTCATCTATACTTGAAACTTTACCATAAGGACGTATTACTTTAGATACAGATTTAGCAAATTGGACTAAGGCATCGGCGACTTCTTTATTACCTTTGAATAGATGCTGTACTTTTTGTAAAGCGACCCAAATTTGATTAACTTCTGTGCTAGCTTCAATGTCTATTTTGAGTTGAGCCACAGCTTTTTTAAGTTTGTCATCTTTGATTTCGGACAAAGCAGTAGCTATACCTTCAACTGCGTTGAGGTAGTGTATTTTTAGAAAAGCGTTTAGCTTGTCTTCCTGTTCTTGTCTTGCTTTTTGACTGCCTTGTATAGTAGCATAGATAACGGGTAGTATATTATTCAGAATTTCATTGGCAATGGCATTAAGTACTTCTAAGCCGCCTTTATTATTATCATTGGCCAATTCCTCTACAATTTCAAAGTCGCTGTCCTTTTTGGTTTGGTCTTTTAGTACGCGGTGTATAGATATCATATCCTGCATAGCTTGGTGCAGTTCGTTGACTTCTTTTAGCTGGCGTTTGTAATCGTCTATCGCACCAGCAGGAACGCTACCACTATCTTTTACTTGACCTTGTAGTAATTGCGCATAAGAAGAAAGAGACTCTTTTTTGTCGTTGACCATTTGGGCAAGAGAAAGTCCAGCTCCAGTCATCTGAGCCATTTGGTATCTTTTCTTATTGGTAACGCGCTGTTCTCCTGTACCTAATTCTGACGACTCAATTGTACCATTAGGAAATACAAATAGCTTGCCTGGTATATCCTTTATAGTGGCTCCCCCATTCTTTGCAGCGTTCAGTACTGCGCCATTGATGATAAAGAACACGCCAGTTGGTTCGCCTTCTTCGTTCAACTCTTTAAGTGTGTAAAGGTCGCTATCATTATCCAAAGACAGAGCGTTTAAGTTTTCATACTTTGTCGCATCTTCTTTTTTCATTTCCCCAGCTTCAATAGCCAAATCGTTTGCTTTTTCTTTTTCTGCGATTTTCTCGGCTATTTTAGCTTGTATTGCTCTTACAATTTCATTAGCAGATTGTATTTTACCACTTTCTTGCTTATTGAGATATTGGCTAATTTCACCAATAGGGGCAGCAGATTTATACTCGGAAAGTACTTCGTTGATAGAAGTAAGGAAATTTTTATTTGTAGAAAATTCATCACCTGAATTATCTATAATTTTTCCTTCAGTAGTAGCACTATTAGCCAACGCATCTATCAGTTCATTGAATAGCTTAGTATCTCCTTTAACTTGTGCTGCACGAATAGCGCGTATCATTTCCTTTACCTCTTTCTTTTCCAAAGGCTTAGTAGGGGCAACGGGTTCTGTATTTGCTGCTGTGTCTGTTGCAGGCTTAGCTTCTTTCTTTTTGAAAAGCTTTTCGTACCACTTTGGCGCGTTAGCTTCTTTCTCCTTGTTTTGGGCATTATCAGCTTCTTGCTCTTCTGCTGTGCCAAATAGTAAGCTGGTCGCTTGGTCTGCTTTTTTATTCAACTGCTCGCGATTGCCTGGTGCTTGGGTGCCGCTAATTTGGCTAGCTTGGGCTATTCGCTGGTCTATACTGTCTTGCAGACTGCGGGCTTGCTGACGGGCTAATCTTACGCGTTCTTTCAATTTCTCATCTGCTTCTTTGCTTCTGTCTACTGTTACTTCTTTTTTTGGCTCTTCGGGTTTCGCTTGTGCCATTAATTTATTGAGCATAGATTCAGCAGCAAAGTCCTGTACGCGTAGGCTTTGTAAAGCTAAGTAGTCATTGAATGCTTTACCCGATAAAATGTGGGATAGGTCGCTTTCGTTTCCTGTAGTGGCTTTATCTTTATTCTTTTCGTTATAAGCCAACTTTTCGGTATTGTCTTTTTCAAACTGCTCTAATTCCTTTTCCCCTCCTTTTTTGTCTTTGAGTTCTTTTACTTTTTCTGTATAAGCATCACCGTAAATATCGCGGTGTAAGTTCTCGGCTTGCTCGCGCAATTTGCTGGTATCTATGCCGTTCTTTTCTGCTGTAGCTATCTCCTCTTGCAAAGTAGCAAGTTTAGATTTGGCCATATCATTAACTTTGATAGCCGCCATTGTCTTGTGCAATAGCTTCTCATCGTTGCCGAATACTTTGTCCAATATGCTTACCGCGCCTTCACCTTGTAGCCCAAGCTGCTGTTTGATAGCCCACATAGCTTTTAGGTCATTGAGGAAAGCAGCCTTAGCCGCATCGTTTTTACTGATTGCTGTATCTTGGTCTTTGGGTAAAATAAGTGAGTTATCCTCTCTTACAAAGGCATTGCCCATTTCTAAGTTAGCCCAAGATTCATTTACCTGCTCTTCTACTTCGTTCCACGTATTAGCATTGCCTACTATCTGAGCTGTAACGTAAGCGTTCATAGTTGCTCTCTGCGGTGCGCGAGAAAAGATACCACCCAATAGAAATCCACCGAAAGCACCCCCAGTAATGGAATCTCCTACTCCCTTCAATACGTCTTCAAAGTTAGTACCAAATTTCCCTCTGCCCACTTTTGCATCGTCCGAAGCCATAAACTTATCGTAGCTGGCTTTGGTCAAGTTATTTATCATCTCTTCTGTACCTTCTTCCAATCCCTCCTCTACACCAGCACCAATAGCGCGGACTAATCGGCTTTGGCTACCTTGTGCTGCGCCCATAGCTTTAAATCCTTTCTTCATCAGACCAAAGGCACCATTTACTATAGTTGTAGCTATGCTTTTCTTTTCTGCTGCTGTTTTAGCTGCTGCTAACGGCGCGGCATACTGACTAAGTACTTTCTTGATAGACTCAGTTAATACAGCTCCTTGCTGCTTATTCTTATAGCTACCTATCAAATCGTCCAGTAATCCACCAGCGCGAGAGATAGCGTAAGAGGAAGCCCATACAGAGCCAGCTGCCGCAATGTACAGCCACTTACGGTCTTCTGCTGGTATGCCCATACTCTTAGCGTTGTCGTCAAAAGCGTGAGCCGCTTGTAATGCCCCTGCTGACGTACTTGCTGCTGTAGCCATTCTACTTGCTAATAGCATTTGCCCAGCCGTCATCGCTTTTCCCGAATTTAAGGCGGCTTGTACGCCCATTGTACCCAAACGGGCCACAGCCCCGAATGCCATAGTAGGTAATACTTGACCCATTACATTAGCACCAGTCCGAGCAATACTACCCAAAGACCATTCCACGCCTTGATTATTTTGCCCTATTTTGTACTGCTTGGCACTGTAGTAGTTAGACCACTCATTACCCGCATCTACCCAGTCTTTCCAACCTGCAAATTCTCCCAGCGTGGCTTGCAGACTACCCAAAAAAGCGGGCGTAGAAATTAGCCCATTCCAAAAGCTATCCCAAATTTGTGGAGCTTTCTCGTACTTTTTTTCTACATTGTAGATAGAGCGCATTTTTTGAGAGCCTATAACTGCATCTGTATTGGCTGTAATATAAACAGGCTCGCCCGTATTAGGGTCTATATCCAATACCAGCATTTCTTTATTACCCTCCTCATTGATACGGAAAGGCTGACCCATAACATCTAACTGCTGAAAGTCTTCCAAAGGCTGATATTCGTATTCGTAGTGTTCTTGCTGATAGTGAGTACCTTTGCCGTCTTTATCTTGTACTATACGTCCAGGTACTAATTTCTTTTTTAAATAGACCCCGCGTTTCTCAGCTATCTCGTTATTTGACTTATTGCCAAAATTGCCCTGTACACCAATACGGGTAAAGTCTTGATTCCAATTAGCCCGTTTTCTATCCATATGCGTTTCGTATAGCTGCTCGTTTGTAGTTGGAGCAAATCCATACCCAACGCTTGACGTAAGTACACGATTGGGCGTGTCCATTAAAGCCCTTGTGCCGTCGGGATTGATAGCGTATTTTAGCCCGTCTTTGGGGTCAATGATAACTTTTTGCTTGGCCAATTCCCGCGAGTAGTTATCCATAAAGCGATTATCACTTCCTTTGCGTCTTTCGCTGACTCCGTCTCCATTCTGGATAGACGTAACTTCCGAACCTACAGTAAGCAAGTTGGCAATTTGCGCGGTATTTCTTGCGTATTTTCTCCTTGCTTCTACTTCATCGTAGTTATCTGGATTTTTCTCTTTGTACTCTTTTAGAAATTCTTCCTCTGTAGGAAAAGATAGAGGCACACCTTTTCTACTATCATCGGCAGGATTATCGCTGTCAATAATAGGCTTTGGCTTGCTGGTATAAGCTTTCCAAGCATCGGAATTTTCTGCTTTCCATTTAGCAAATTCCTCGTATGGCAGTCTTAATGCTTGCTCGGCTGTAAGCTGTGGAGCTGCTTTTTGATAAGGCATATCCATAGTTGCCTCGTCGGGCTGCTGGTACACTTTTCCTTTTCTTTGGTACAATTCAGCTAATATATCATTACCCGTTTTGCCTGTTTCTCTATCTACATAGCGATAAGGGCTAATAGCACCACTATCAGCAGAATTAGGATAATTACCTTGTAGTAACGCTTTGGCACCATCGCCATAGTTTGCGTAGTCGTCGGGAGTAAGGTCAAGAGCTTTAATAGCTTCGTCAAATGGATTAGGCATTTACGCTTTATTTTATGAGTTATGGGATTATCTACTAAATCCCGATACGTTATTATTGGGTTGGGTCGTATTCTGCAATCGCCCCGTTTGCTGCCCTTTTACTTCTTGATTATTCTTACTAAAAGGGTCAAAAGACTGAATACCTTGTACCATCTGTTTACCTGCTGTCAATTGTCCAGCTTTTGCCTGTATGTACTGATTCATTATAATAGGCACACGTACTTGGATTATAGGCTGCCCGTTTTTCGTTGTACGAGCTACGCGCTTATTATCTCCTGGTACGTCTATGTCAAAGTCGGGGTCGCCCTCCCAATTTACTTGCTGTGATTGAGGCTTTGCACCCGAAGTTAGATTACCAGCCCCAAAGCCATTAATGCGGATAGTGGCTACGTACTGAGTTCTTTCCTTAGCATCACTAATAGCTGCTGCTTTTTTAGCTTGGTCTTCTGTAAGACCGTATTTTAAAATTACATTTTTATCTTTTTTAATGTAGGGAAAGTTTTTAGTTGTCTCCATAGGCATTTTTGCCCCACTTACTCTTAGCTGCTGTTTTGGCAAATTAGGGTCTTTCATTATTTTATCGTACTCTAACTGTAGCCTTTCTTTATTGGCAGGCACAACAGCATCGCTGACTACCATAGTCTTATTCTGCTTTTTGGCTCGCTTGTATTCCTCTTCCGTCATCTCAAAAGTAATATCATAGACAGCCGCTGTATTACCACCGCTTATATTTCCAGGATTATTTATCTTTTGCTGCTCGTTGAATTTATACTCGCGGCTACCAGGCTCAATTAACTTCATAGCACCACCCATTTGATCGTATCTACGAGGTGCAGGATTCCATTTTTTATCTCTTTGACTGTACTCCCAAAAGCCGTCCGCAGTAATTCCAGGCTCAGAGCCAGCTATCTTAAAGTTACTAGCTTGTACGTGAGGAAAAAGAGCTTGATTATTATCTATATTGACCACGCGGGCATCTATACCACTAAAATCTAACTTGGTAGGTAGTCCCTTATTGATAGAAATATTAGCTCCTGTACCAAAGAAAGAAGTAGCAGAGTTATTACCTTCTTTGGTAAGTTCCTCTCTTACATAGGCGGCAAACTCAGGAGTTGGTTTATTAATAGTAACTACATTGTCAAAGTACGAAGTATTGGTAGATTTGGCAGGTAGTAAGGCTTCCATTAGATTAACTGCGCCTTTGGCTTGCTCCGCTCTCGTAGCCATAGTAGCCAAAGTATTCTCTTCATTTACTGTTAATTTGGTAGGGTCGTTAGCTAACTTCCCACTGTTTTTATCCAGTATCAATTTTATATTAGTATCTGAATTAGCATTTGGTACATAGGCTACATTGCCGTTGTCGTCTAAAGTCTTTTCCAAAATACCAAACTGAACGCCTTTATCTATGATGACTTTATTATGAGCCTTTTGTGCCATTTCCCAGCTTACACCAGGCATATACATAGGCTTTCCTTTTCCCTCTCCCAAGTCACTCATCATATCTAGTATATAATCACTTTTATTGCTATTAAGAAATTTAGCTGTTTCTTCGGGTGTCCCTTTTCCGCTTAATACTCGCATAGCTGTATTATCTTCAATATAGCCAGCTCCTAATAGATTAGGAATACCATTACCCTGTATTAGACTATTCTCTGTCCAAGCTTTTCCTTTTCCTTCTATAACTGCCGTTAGTCCTATACCAGGCTGCTGAAATTCTACTACCATTTTCTTTTCTGCTCCCATTCGCGCGGTCATCTCGTTGCTCTCGCTGAAAGTCTGCGTTTGGTCTTTGTACTTTTGTAGCCGCTTATTCCACTCTTGGGATACTCGTCTTTCTACAAAGTCTGCGTAATCATTAGCAAATTTATCCTGTTTCAAAGAGCCGTCTTTATTATAGTAGCTTTTATCTCCTTTTATAGACGATAAGAAAGATACCATATATCCAGCCATAGGTGCGGATTCTGATAGAGCTATACCCATATCTAAAACAGCGTTACCGTCTTTATCGCGAGCAGGCTCAAGTATAGGCTTTTTATTTTGGTCTACTGCTTGATTTCCATTTTTGTCTAATTTAGGCACTAATTTAAATCCAGCTTGCTCATATACTTGCATTGCAGCTTGGTCAACTGCTGTATGATTGTCGCCGCCTTTGCTATGGTAAGTGCGCACCCCGTAGACATCGCCGTAGTTTTTAGCATCTGAACCCGACCCTCCTTTTTCTATTAGCATCTGCTCTGCTGGTTCAAATATCTTAGCAACTGCATCGTTGGCATCTTGCTCTTTTGCTGTGGTCGCGTTCCAGCCGTATCGTCTATTATTTGAGCCAACGTTAGTAGTGTACTCGTTCTGCTGCTGGTCTAGAATTTCGTTATTAGATAATATTACACTGCCGCCACTTTCTTTAAAAGCCGTTAAGTTAGCATAATCCCCAGCTTCTGATTTATCTACAGCATCTCTCATAGATTTATGCTGCTCTTTGTCTAAAGCTAATCCTTCATACTGATAATTACTTTTCAGCCTTTTTATCTGTCCTGTAATCTCAGCAGCTTGGGGTAATGTAGCGGCTTGCTCGCCGAATGTACTGTAAAGGCTGGCTAATTTAGCTTCATTAGCTTGTATTGCGTTATAAGTCGCTGTCCTTGCTCCTTGTAGTCCTGTCAATTTAAAGTCGTCTTCTTTATCTCCTGCGGCAGGTTTAGCTTTTGGTACAGCAGCAGTGCGAGTAGTCGCATCATAGAGTTTGGATAAGTCGTAAGGGCTGTCTTTTAGCCCCACGTCCATAAGTCCAGCAGGAGTAAGCGGAGTAAGTAAGTTTGGGAATGTGGCCATTTTTAGTATGATATTAAAAAACCTATCGCAAAGGTATAACTTTTTACGATAGGTTGTATTAGTATTGGAAAATTTTGCAGACCTTTTTTTTTATTTCCTATTAATTATAGGATTTCGTAAGAGTTTCTCGGCTGCATTATAGAACTCTTTACCTTGAAATATGCCGTTATTCGTTCTATACTGCTGGCTATATTTGGTCGTTGCATCAGTATCATTGTAATTAGATTTTAGTGCAGACTGGTATTTAGCAAGCGCATTAGCTTTTTTAAGTGCCATTTCGCCGTCTTGACGGGCTTTTTCTAAGCCTGCGAGGTTAGATTTGACTTGCTCTATCTCTGCGCCTTTGGCGGCTTTTCCCTCTGCATCTGTAATGCCTTGCCATTCGGTCTGCAAAGTATTTAGCTGCTCTTGTAACTGCGGAGCGACTGAGTTATAATCAGCTATTGCTTTACTCCCATTTTGCACGTAAGTATTCATTTGCCCCATTTCTGCGGCTATTCCTTTCCAGTCTAAGCCTTTCAAGCTATCATCCCCTGCGACGGCGAGTTCAGATAATACTTTGGTATGCGAATCATTAAGAGCAGTAGTCTTGTATTCAGTTAATCCTTTAATGTATTCGGGATTACTTTCGTATTGACTGTCTATATTGTACTTGATACCCAGCAAATCTAATTCTGCTTGTACAGCTTTATTATTTTGGTCTATGGCTAACTGCTGCATACCGCGCTGATTTTGGATATTGTACTGCGCTTCTTGGCTTATGTTCTTTTTTGATTCAGTTAGATTGCTAGTAATAGCTGCCGATTTCTCTTTTTGTGCTTGGTATTGGATTTGGTAGTTAGCTATTTGCTCTTGGGTATTCTCTTGATTTTGAATTTGCTGCTCTTGATTAGCCAGCGCGTTATTCTGCTCTGTCTGTTTATTAAGTACTTCATTTTTACCCATAGCAATTTGGCGGGCGGCTTCTGTTTGATTAGTAGCTGTAGCTCCTGTACCGCGAATAAGGTCTGCCATTTGACTGCTGCTTTCTCGCATCAACCGATTAGAGGCGTTAGCTTGATTACTATTCTGCTGCTGCATTTGGTCAAAGTTAGATGTATCAAAATCTACCCTATTAAGATGCGTGAGCGGATTTTGGATAGTAGGCGGCGGTTTCTGTATGATATTATTTAGCAAAGCTGTCGCATCAGTAGCTAAGTTAAATCCCATAGCTGCTCGTGCCGTCATATCACTACCGCTCGTAATATGATTAGGGTCTTTGATGTAACCTGTAAAATTGGGTGCTTGCTGGTTATCTGCTGTATTCGTAGCTGGTAAAGGATTTCCATTAGCATCTGTGGCTGGGACGAGCTGCCCAGTTATAGGGTCTTTGGTCATCATCGGCATATTCTCAGCCGATAGTAAGCTGTTCTGTATTTGCTGTACTGTGCTTTGGTCTTGCGGATTAGACTGCTGCTTACTGTACATATCCCCTCCACCTGTCAATGGCATAGGTAATCCCGATAGTATGCTCTTAGCTAATTCCTCTTTTGTTTGGTAGCCATAAGGACTATAAGCTGGATTATGGCTTAGAGGATTAGGAAAGTTTATATTATTACCTTGATTTTGGTAGTTTTGTAAGGGGATATGTAGTGCTTGCGGATTCACCGTCATACTCGCAGGCAAAGAAGTGGGCGCGGCTAAATTTTGGACATTAGGAATGCTATTTTCTATCGCGCTTTGTCTAGCTTTAACTGTAGCGTAGTCGTCACTTTGCATTCCTGGGGGTAAGCCCAAAGGACTTGCATATAATCGCGAGGGATTGGGAAAAGGATAAGCCATAATTAGTCGTATTTAGTAAGGTAATTTGATTCCGTAGGTTTTATACTATAATAAAAGTGAAATTATTTACCATAGTATTCTTTTGCAAAAGCAAGATCTCTTTTAGCTCGGTCTGCATTATCCAATACTCTCCTTGCTAAGTTATTATTAGGGTTTCTTTTTACTATAACCCAATCAGTAAGATCAGGAATAGTCTTTCCCATAGTTTTCTTCTCTTGCGCTTCATTATAAGATTTGCCCTTTTCTGTTAGCTCGCCGTACTTAGTATAATGACCTTTATCAAAGTGGCCTTTATAATCGCCAGGCATCTTCATATCTAGGAAGATGTTTCTGCTTTTATCTATCTTAGCTTTAGCAGGTAGAAGTTTTTTAACAGTCGCACTTTCAGACTTGGTGTTTTTAATAGGTTCGCTTTTTTTTTCTGCGTTTAATTTACCAGGTGGGTTTACCGAAGTAGTACCCGTTCTCGTATCAACTCCATTAATAATTGCAGGACGTAAGTTCTTTACTTCAGGAATATCAAACCTGCTTTTGGCAGCACTACCTAAATCTTTGGCGTAAGCGGTAGCTACTTTCTTAGCCGTCGTTATATCTTGAATTTGACCAGTAACGCCCATTACGTTACGGTAGTATTCATCCAATATGCCAAAAGTTTCATTTTTAATCAAGCTGGTACTAACAGCATCGGCTACTGAACTTACTCTATCCAGTCTGTTTTTTAGCTCTTTGTCGCCTAATTTGGAAAGTCCGCTTACAAAGTTATTCTTTGCTTGCTCTTTTTCAGTTATAGTGCCTTTGATTTCAATAGGGTCGCCTGCTTTGACTTTAACAGAGACATCTAGTCTTTTACCTAATTCTGTTCTTATACCGTCTTCGTTATAAAAGTCTTTTAAATCATAAGAATCTTCAGCTCCTCGCCAAAGGGTACCGTATAAATTATTACTTGGCAGATGATAAGTTCCGTCTGAAAAAGGATAATTCCCAGCATCTTTATTTACTTTCTCTTGTCTTTTGGTATCTTTCGCCATTTGCTTTTCATAATAGGCACGGTCTTTGTAAGCTTTTTTGTCTGCTGTCTTTGCTGATAGTAGTTTAACTTTGCCTTGCGTTTTGGGCGTTTCATTAGACAGATTGGCCACTTTGCTATAGTCTTTATTTTGGTCAAAGACTTCCTCTTTTCCGTTGATATTGACCATACGCTGCCCCGTCTTTTCGTCCCAGCGACTATTCGCATACACCCCAGTTTTCATTGCTTGATGCCGAGAAGTATTGCGGTCTTGTCTACCCGTAGTAGCAACTTCATTCTTACCGCCCGTATTGATAGAAATATTGACAGCAGGGACATTCTGAGAATTGGGATTCTCCAAAGGGTCGGGATTAGTCTTTTCCTGTGCCTTGTAAGCTTTATTTCTTTGCTCTGAAAATCCACTACCATAGTAATCTCCCGACTTCATTTCAAGGTCATTACTACGTCTGCCTGTTGCCAGTCCTTCTGATTTATCTGCTGTGCGTATTTCGTCTATAGTAAGTTCTTTTGGCTTAGTTTCTACTGTAGGCTGATTTTCCATAACTTGCTGTGGCTGCTCTGTCTTTGTCGGCTGCATACGGCGCATACGCTCTTCTTCTTCTTGTCTAGCTTTGATTATAGCGTAGTCGTCACTTTGCATCATATCGGGAACTATGCCGCCGTTACCAAATTCCTTTCCAGTTAAAGGGTTGATTTTAGGTAGTAATGTCTTTTTTTCCGTTGGGTAAGTAACGAACGGTTTGCTAGACTCTAAACGTCTTTTATCAGCACGCTCTTTTTCGTTAGCAGCGTGTCTTCTGTCAATTTTAAATTTATCTTCTTGCAAATTTTTTGGCCAAGTATTAACATCGCGAATTTCTTCAGGCGACCTATCCTTATGAATTGAGTAATCTACCCCAGCCATTACACCTCCATCTGAAGTCCACCAATCTGAAGCTTCTAAATACTTACCGTCTTTTGTAAGAGGATTCAATTTTGGTAGTATAGGATTACCCGCTTTTACAGCAATACCACTTTCATCTACCAAATTTTTTTTTTGACTGTATGAATCTTCCATCATTGCTTTTTCGTAGTACGCTCTATCTTTTGACGGTTCTATCATTCCTCCTCCTCCGTACATTTTCATCATACCCCCACAACGCATACTAGGCGGTATCATTCCACTCATCATATCGCCCGCACCTTGCTGTTGTGGCATCTGCTGGACTTGCTGCTGCTGGGCTGGGGGTAGTTCGCCACCCGCTCCCGAAGTATAGGGCTGTCCTTGCTGCTTGGCTTGCTCGCCCTCTTGTAGCATCTGCTGTGCCATTTGAGATATAGAAGCAAAATCGCCTTGTGCTAAGGCTGACTTAACTTGCTGAACGTATTGAGCAGGGAATACTATAGCACCTGGGGGTAGTTGCGTATTTACACCGCCTTGTTCGTGAGTAGGGGCATTAGTTCCCGTTTGCATATACTCGGTATAGCTGCCGTCGGGCTGGGGTATCAATACGATTTCGTTAGATTCCATTTGAGCGGGTACCATACCGCCCGCGTTGTATTGCGCCATACCCCCCTTTTTCATCATTTGGGTAAAATCAGGCTGCATCATACCCAAGCGAGTAGATTGATTGTCGTAAAAGTCTGCTTTATTGGTAGCTTCATTGTAGGCTTTATTCTGCTGCTGTAGCGAGTACAAGTTTTTCAGCACGTCTAGCCCACCTCCTATTGCCATACCAACAGGGCCAAAAGCGGCTCCTGTACCAGCTAATTGAAAATTAGTCATAGTCCCCAATGGATTAGGCTTTGCCATACCAATACGCGGGTCATAAACAGGAGGGGCAAAGTTAGACCCCAAAGCAGTAATCGTATTAGCCCCAGCCGTAAGAGCCGTACCCATATTTGGATTTTTCCACATTCCCATATTTTAAGTTTTTGGTTTTATTCGTGAGTAAATTATAGTGCCTTGTAATCTCAAAGGCTTATTGTCTTTGTAGCCTATCTCTACTACAAGCCATACACCAACTAAAGGCGACTGCGGGCTGTATAGGCTGATATTATTATTCTTTACATTATCCGCGCGGCGTATAGGCAAATGCCAAATATGCTGTCTGTATCGCGGTAAGTACCAGTACTCGGTAGCCATAAATGGATTCTGTGCGGCTAATTGGTGCTGCGTTTCGTACTTAATATAGGCGAGTTCTACGTTATTCGTATTGATGTCTATATTGTCCCAGTTTTTGATTAGTGGGGCTTCTGCATTGCTGACAAAGCGAATATACCAGTCATCTAATCTGCCGTAGAAACTACTTTGATTTGGATTTTCGTTGTGTAGCCAAAATTGCCCATTGCCAAAAGTATAGGTATCGTCTTTGATATTTGCATACCAGCGCGGTACAAAACTCCAACGGGTAGTAAAAGAATCTAACTTTTCGGCAAAGCATAGCGTATTGGAATTTTCCCCATTATGTACAGTCATCAGCACTTCTCTATTCTCTGAGTCGTAATAGCCGAGTATACCATTACCGCAAGGATAGCTTTCTTCTAATTTGGCTATAATGTCGCTGCGACGGTTGCCTATAGATAGTACGCTTTCTACCCAAGCCTTTGCCTGTTTGATTTCTGATAGCGGCTCTACCCCATTACTGCTTAATCGCCACCAAATTTTACGCGCGTAATCTATACCGTAAATTGCCTGTTCAGTAACTACAATACTATCGCGGTGCTGCGTTCCCAAATTTTGGCTTACGGTTTGTCTGTAGTTGGTCATTCCAATTTGCTGCGCCGTTACTATAGTGTCTCCCGTTGTCGTGGGGGAAGTGGCTCGTTCTTGTATAGGGTGTAAGTTGATAGCTTTCTCTTGTATAGAATACAACGTACCGTTGATAGTAGCCAACTCGTAAATTTCCCCAAAGTCGTAGGAGAAGTCAAAAGCGCCCCCACTAAATACGCGATAGCCGTCTTTTACTGCTCTGAATATGTGCGGTATAGACGGTCTGATACGTGTAGGAAAGCGATTCTCTACTATAGGCTCGTATTGGTCTATGCCCAAGAAAGAACGTGGCGATAGCATACGTTGGTAGCCTTTATTGTAGAAATTACTTTCAGGACTATCTAGCAACCAAGCAAAGCCTTTTCCTGGATAATCCATTCCACTTATGGGATAGCATAAATTACGCCCTTTTTCATACCGATAATTAGGATTATAATTATGCTCCATTACTACACTAATGTAGTGTCCCCAGCCATAAGGCAAAGCATCAGCTGGAGTAAAGTTCTCGCTGTAAGTCGTACCATAGTGGCTACTACCCGTGTACTTTTTTGTCAATAGCGTTACTGTTTCGTCTCCTATTTCATCAGTATAGCCCGATACTATTTTCATATACGCGCGAGAAATAAAGCAGTCGCCTTGATAGAAAGTCTGCTCAGGCGTACTTACAATTTTATCTATACTGACAAAATCCGAAATGGGACTAAAGAAAGTATTTTTGAAATCGTAAAGGTCTTTGTAGTTTAATAATTCTGCGTTAGTACGGCAAACATTGACCACTCTATTATTCCAGTTTTCATCTCTAATAGGTATACCCTCTATGCCTATGTAATCGGGTAACGCCATAGGCAAGTTAGCCTCTATCTCAGTTTCGTTATCAATAAGAAAGTTCTGCTCGTCTTTTGAGTAATAGAGTCCTTCGTCCCCCGCGCTTACGCCTTCAGTTACTTTTGATACAAAGCCTCTATTACTATTGGCTGTATATCCAGTTACGTGTACGGACTTTTTATCCGCTCTTAGAAATTGAGATACTAAGTCTTTTTGCTGATAAGCGACTAATCCTTGATTAAGTTGAGGAGGAGGAAATATAGTATAAGAAGTTATAAAAGGTAAATTTCTATCCGTTATACTTCCATTAGTTTGTACTTCTGTAACAGCTCGCCCTAATATATTGAGATGCACTTGGTCAGGAACTTGTGCAGTCTCTAAGTGATAATCCACAGAGAATATACCCAATTTATCTACTTTATTCATTCCTGTTTCGCCAGGTCCTTTATAAAAAGACCTAAAGTTATTAGCTGTATTCCCAGTTCCTCTATCTGTACGTGAATAGTAGCCATAGCTAAATCCATTTATAAGTGGTAGCCACTTATTCTCTTTGAAGTTGTAGTCGTTAGACCAGCCAGCTCCACTCTCGTTATTTCTTGCTTTTCCTCCATTATAGCATCGTACAGCCAGCCCTTGACAGATGATATTCTTATTGCGTTCACCACGAGTAAAGTAAAATCCTATCACATTCTGCTGTAGCCATTGGCTGCTATTATAGATTGCTATAGCGTTAGTCGTATCAAAGGTAATTCCTTTGATTGTAGCTTGATTGGTAAAGGCTGCATTTGCCCCTCCATAGTAGGGAACTTGATTGGCACTGCTAAATCTGAATATGCCCTGCTTATTGGGATTGGTCAAAGCACCCGTCCTATTGTCGTAGCCTTTTACTGGGAAAGCTCGCCCTACAAATCCGCCATTGAATACAGGAACTACAGCGAATACATAAGTCTCCTCAGACCAATAGCCTACTTTCTCGTGTACGTCCAACTCTTGGCTAGCATAAGTAATAAAGCTGGCATTCTGTGTCGAGCTGGGTTCATTATGCTCTATATTGCGCTTATAGCTGGTATTCTCTTTTAGCTCAATAGCGCAGCAGTAACGGCGTAAGTCGGCGTGGTCTAATGCGACACCGCGCATATTAGCCATATACAGTATATTATCTACTTGCTCTATGGTCTTTGCTACCAAAGCTTCGGCTGGCTTGTATTGGGTCAATACGTCAATAGGTACAGGGATAAGACTTTCGTTTCCCGTAATAGTTACGTTCAGACTGCTTGTGCCATTTGTCCTATACCGATTATCTACTACATTAGAATCGTATTCTGTATCGCTGTAATAGTAAATAAATCCTATTTCTATAAATTGAGTGCTTACGTCTATATTAGAAATCGCCAAATTGGCCAGCATATTAGTTGATTCTAATTTTTCCGCACCGTAAGTAGTTGGGATTATATTGCTATTGCTATTGGGCAAATCTACTACCTTTTCGTTGAAAATAGGGACAGGCTTACTCATACCCAAGAAAGAAGTAACGTTATAGTTGATGTCTGTATAACGTACAAAAAAGTAGTAATGTCCAGCTTTTAGCTTACCCCCAATGGCTGTACTTGTCAAAGCTACAATAGGGTGATAATTACTTTCATTGAGTAAGTTAATAGCTCCGCTTTCTACTTGTAGAGATGTAGTGTATCGCCCATTACCAAGTCCAGTCTTGACGATAAATCCGCTATTAAATACTTTATTAGGCGAGAAATTATCTACGCAGTATAAATTCACACTACCGTCGTAGTCTTCTCTTATCTTTATTTTCAAAGGAAATTTACAGCTCATTCCCATTCTCGCGCGGAAGTCAGATAGATTAACTTGCTCAAAAGGTAAGCAGTCGTCTATATTCGCGCTAGTTGTGTCCAAAGTAAAAGACTGCAAAGGTCTGTACGTGTAAGTATATCCTTGACTCGTGTAATTAGGAGAGGGGTATGTACCTATTTCAGTTTCTCCTGTATTCTGATTAAAAGAGAATATAAATAAAATACCCCCATAGGAACCAGAACCTATAGGGATATAATCTTGCGAAAGTGCAAAAGCGGGACTATTCCCGTTGATAGTAGATGCGTGGTAGCCCTGCTCAGTTTCAGTTAGGCGTATATTCATTGCATCAGTCCAACTATCCTGCGGTTTATCCGAATTTGCCGTATCGCTATTTATACCCTTAATAAATCTATTGGGATAAGCTTTTTTTTCCATTATAGTATTTGTCGGAATTTAAAATCAGCCGTCTGCTGATAGTTGGTAATTATCTCTATATCCGTCATAGATAGATGTAGTAGACTTTGCTTGTATTGGTAGAATGTAGCTATCTTCATCTGCTCGTACTGAATTCTTATAGCGGATAGTTCGGGCTTAGTAAAAGACATAGGCAATAGCAACGTTACGATAACTGTGTAAGCTATCATCTCTACCATTTCTAATGGATAAATAAACTCGTCATTGTCCATAGGAAGACTATAGTAATGAATTTCAGCCTTTCTCGTAGCGTTGTGTGGCAAATTTGGAATATACAAATAGTCGCCTTTACTTGCCCAATTTACAACGACTCTATTATAAATTACGCGCAATAGACGGTAGACATCACAAGGCAACTGTACCCTATTGCAATCTCCATTCCATTCTATTTCGGTGCTTATAATATCTAACTGCTCGGCGTTTATATTATCTAAGAAAGTCTTATCTGCCAGCCTTAGTATCCGCTCTCGTTGCTCGTTTATGTCAATTACTCCATTAGCTACGTCATCTATAAAAGAAAGGACGGCAGTATTCTGAACGTATTTCATTACTTGAAGTGGCTTTTGGGTTGGATAAAAGGATAAGCAGATAAGTTATGTAAATGGTCGCGTTTCCAGTTCTTTGTACTTCGCGTTTGATTGTATAAGACCAAAGACTTACCACTTGCAAAAGTAGTGCCTATTGTCAAATCAAAAGTGTCGTTAGTGCGGTGCTTGTACTTGCAAGCTGCCATTAGTCCCTCTGTTCTTCCCGTTCTGATACTTATAGTGTCCAAAGTTTTAATTAGCTCCTCTTGCAAAATGTCTATAGCAAAGCCGAGTAGCTTATTGCAAATTACACGCCGCGCTCTATTAGCCACGTGTCTATGATAACTACTGGAAGCATCGGGGGGAATATACAAAGTTAGCTTTTCAAGTGGTAGTATCTTTTTCATATCTATCCTATACTTTTTGGCTATGGGTGTACTTATCCCGTTGTCCGTTAAGTCCTCAAATAAAATGTAGCGAAAGCGGTGATGTGGATTATACTTTACCCCAGCTTTTACAAAGTCCTCGCTTATACGAATAGGTAAAGGGTTGGGCAGCTTATTCCGTACATCTACTGGGTCTTTTCTCTTATTGGAGAAAGACTTACTGTACTTTTCCTTTACGAATTTAATATGCTCTATTAAGCTCTTTTTATTATCCATTTTGAAACCACTCCCGATTTTCGTCTTTTGGTCGCAAAAAGCTGGGCAAGTTGCGGTTAATGTAAGTCTTATTGAAATTATCGTAAAAGCTCTCTGTAACTGCTGGGTCTAGTCTTGTTGTTTCTACTCCATTACTTGCATAAATTTCTATGTAAGCTACAAGAAAGGGAAACTCTAACTTTTTGCCAAAAGCGCAGTCGTGAGCAAGCGCATCAATCGCGTAACGGGTAAGTTCTTGTCTAGTGCCACAACTACTACAGCCTGGTCTGCTGATGATAGTCTTGTGCCGCCATTTGAATTGCTGCTGCTCAAAGGTAATGTAAGCCCGTCCATCGGGTAATTTAAGCTGCGAACCTGCCTCATCAACTAGTATCATACGAGGATAGACAGTAAGAAATAGATTGTCGTAGTCGGGATTATCAATTCTCATTTTTTATTCGGGATTTGTATCGTTTCTTTTGTCTAATTTTTTATCTAAAATATAGCCGCTTAGTGAGAATATCACACCTTTTACCAAGTCTGTAATGTGGTCGGCTGGGATTATCATTTCTCCCTCTATATCGCAATTGCAATGGTAAGGATTAGCAAAGACCCCAATCAGCATCAGCTTAGTAAGTCCAGTCGGCTTATTGAATACCGTTAGTTCATTGCCCACAACAGTAAAGAAAGGGTTATCTACTTTATTTTTTGGATAGGGTAAATAGCTACTATTTTTAGTATTGACTACTTGATATGGTTTATATTCTATCTTTTTATCTCCGTCGGGACTACCGACATAAGATAATCCCTTTATTCCCAAAGTGCCTAATAAGTCGGGTATATCAGCAGTCCATTCGCTTACAGGAGAATTGCACACAGGGCGACAAGCCAAATCTACACAGCAGCGTTGATTATAAATTGCTGGTATAGGCTCTATCTTAAATCGCTCTGCTATCAATTTAGCGCGTACAGCTAAAATTTCGTCTTGTATAATAGACGTATTAAATCTACTGTCATCAGTAGTATAGCCCGTATTTAGCTCGTTCCATACGCGGGAAACTACGGCGGATAGACTTAAAAAGCTCATTGAAGATAAAGGGATTTTTACGTTATTTATCTATAGGATAATGCCGCACTAATACGGTATTGAGTACGGAGGCAAAGCATACCGCAACGAATAAAGCGGGTATATCAGCTTTGCTATCAGAAATAAAGTAAATCGGAATTACCCATACTGAGGGCATACACTTTACACAAGTAATAAGGGGCTTTTTCCAAAATCCGATTTGGGCGAATTGCATTAAATAAAAGTCTATATTTGACCTAAATACTGCCTCTTGTTCTTGTAGATTAAGTAAGGCTTTCTTACGTTCAGTAGGCAAATTGAGTAATTCTGCCCACTTGTCTTTGACCTCTTTGATTTTCTCTTGGAGATTCAAACGAAGTCCGTTGTCTTTGGACGTAATCCATTCGTACAAAGGAGATAGTAACGCCCCTTTTGCAGAGGCATTACTTATCCCAAAAGTTACGATGCTAACAATCAGTCCTAAATAAATGGCTTCAAATAGCATATAATTTTAGATTATAAAAGTGAAAATAAAAAGATAACTACGGAACTGAATACACCATCACAATAGTGTCAGAATTTTTACCCGAATTAAATCGGATAGTGTCGTTGGGTAAAGGCGCAGGATTAGAAAGCATAGTGAATCCAGCTGCCGCAAAAGCAGCTATCAGCAAAGGCGCATCTTGGGCTACTGTCGGTGTTACAGCTATACTAGCATTTAGTCCAGGTGCAGCAGTAGACGTAAACGAAATACGCACCGCTCCATTGTACCCAGGTACAGTCGTCTGTACACCAGCCCACGCAATTGATAAGTCATTATCCACATAAGTATTAGCACTTGAATTAGCCGACTTATTATAGAGTACTTGATTGCGTTGAAGTGGGCGATTGCCCAAGTTGCCGTTACAGTTTGGAATGGCGGCGTTCAAAGCTGCAATGAACGCGTTGTACCCAGTTGCCGATGCGTTGACAAAGAGTTGCAAGTCAAAGACCTCATTACCCGAAAAGCCCAAGCCCGTATGCCCAGCGTACAGGTCATCGCAGAAAGAACGGCAGCCCGTTAAGCTAATCATACACACAGACTCGCAGTCGCTGAAATACGCACGTCCATCTCTTTCACCAGGTAAGTTACTGAAAGCATACTTGGGGAATATGGTCTGTAGCATTTCATTAGTCAATATGGGCAATTGCAATGGCACCACGTTAGTGATGACTGGCATTTCTGCTGTTGACAATCCAAAGTAATTGTACGGATATACGCGCAAGTCATCGGGGCAAGGAAACTCTAATCGTAGAGTATCCCCCGTCTGCGTTACAATCACGCCGTAAAAGTCGTGGCTATATCCTTGATTTTGGCTGTTGGCTATCATAGTAGCAAAGGCAGTAGCAATAGCTGTACCCGTATTTACACCTGGATTAGGACTGTAAATCAAAGGCACATTCATAATATTGTCTACTGTGTCGCTCGGCTGCTCAATGTACGGACGTACCAATTCAAATCGTATACCCAAATTTTTCGTGCAGGAGTTACAGTCGCCAAAGTCAATGTCTCGGAAAGTAACTGTCCAAGTCGCATTCACACAAGGGCGGTGGCAAACGGAAGTACACGAGTCAGTCCCTGCTAATACAGACGACGGTATGATACCTTGACTTGTACCCGATTGTCTATCGCCAATAATGTACACTTTCCCGTCTGTTACCCTTACAGATACAGCACTTGGATTATGTAGAAATAAGTATAAGGGAGCGGAATTGAAGCTCATAATTAGAGTAGTTTATTTAGTAAGAAAAAAATTAGCCTACATTAGGCGGTGGATATTGCTCAAAGCTTTTACCCAATAAAGCTGATTCAGTTTGAAAGCGTATCTCTTCTATTTTACCTAAGTAAGAGTGTACGCACCACTTAATTATCTCTACTTGCTGTGCGTATGCCCAGTTCGGATTGACCACGTTATTACCTAAATTATCTAGCTGCGGTGCTGCTGGCTTTTTCAGATAAGTTAAGTAAACGTATTCTACTATACTCTCACCCAAACTAAATACCATTTTATTATCTCGGCGCATATAATACAAGCGCGGGAATTTGGCTATTGGCTTGTGGTAGTAGTCAGCGATTACAGTACGCATTCTATCATCGGGCAAATAAGTCGCTGCAATAGGTGGCGATAAGGTGCCGTTCTTTTCGCAAGGGACGTTTTTATAACGTGCTACGACAGCGACATTCAGTAGAAATAATAAGTCAATAGGCATATCAATATACTCTCTACCTGCTATTGGCTGCCCAGCGTTGGGTATAGAATTTGGCATACCAGCAATACCGTCTGTGATTACTTTTATCAACTGCAAGTCGTCTATTGACTTCTCGTGCTGCTCGTGCGCCCAGTACCGCGTTTTTATCCACTCATACTCGGCTATCGCTATGTGGTGATTAAACTCCTCGGGAGTCATTGACTTAGTATATTCGTGTTCTAACTCATTAAGTACAGAACGAAAGACTTCTTGTGCTGTCATAGCTGTTATAATAAAAAAGTAAGGTTTCTAAAATAAAGCGGGCTGTTTATTTCCCTGTGTTTTTTATCTTGTGGATAAACTCTACCTTTTGGGTCATACTTTTCAGCTTACCATACGCATTGATTTGGTCGTTGTTACACTTACTATGTACCCAATCTTTAAGTTCAGTTTCTGTAGCCTTAGACGGGTCAAAGTCATCTACTACGACCTTTTCATTGGTAACGCCCGAAATAGGGTCTATCAAAACAGGAGCTACTTTTTCTATCTCTTCATTAGATAGCGCATTAAAGAAGTCCAATTTGGATTTGACGTTGTAAGAGTCCATAGATAAGAGCTGGTGGTGGTCGTCTTTTCGCTCCTCTTTGTACATCTCTTTGGCGCGCTGTACCCAAACTGTAAAGCCTTTTTTGTACTTTTCCACGTAAGCGTTAAAAGCTTCATTCTCTTCTGCTCCCAAAATTTCAGACTCTCTGTCTGTAATGCGACCTTTCCAAAGGCTGGTGTCTTCGTCAAAGAAAACGTCCAAGTTAATCTTGCTACGATTATACCAAAGTCTATTCCAAAGCAAGCTTTTACTAGCTTCTGCATTGTCTTTACCGTACAGTTTCAGTAGCGCGTATAACTCGTTCGCTTGGTCTGTATTCTCTATAACAGAAAGGAAGTGAGCTGCCAAGTCTTTCTCATTATTGCTACCTGTCAATATGATGCCATTGTAGCGTAAGAGTTCAACTATCATAGCCTTTTCTTGAATACCCAGCTTTTGATTGGCATCTATAATAGCTGCCAACTTATTCGCGTGTTTCTCAATTTCGCCGACTTTATTCGCGCGTTCTTCTTGTAGCAAGTACAATAGAATAGGCTTCTCCCGACTAAATTCCTCTTTTTTGACAACTACCTTTGGACACTCCAGCAAAATTCTGACCTCTGCCTGGTCTGCGTAATTTCTATAGTCCCAAACTTTTAGTGAGTCTATTTTGACTACGGGCATTGGGTCAAATTCATTTTTGGGAGTTTCCAATACAGGCAAGTCGTACTTAGCTGCTAAGTATTCTACTTCGTAAAGCTGGAGTCCGTTTGTCCAATTTCCTTTTATCTTGCCATTTCTTCCGACAATATAAGGAATAGGTATAACGTCAAAGATAGGATTATCCTCGTAAGTTGTCTTTTCTGCTTCCGATAAGTCTTCGTAGCTTTGCTGTACCATAATTACTTGGCTTCCATCGCTTACGTTTCTTCCTACTTTTTCTTGACGTTCCCGTTTTTGAATTTGGCGATTACCGCGAGGCTCTTTGAAAAAAGTTACTCTGAGTATATTTTCTGAATTGACTTTGAAGCCAGCACGTTTAAGAAGTTCTACTTCCTGTTCCTCTGTTGGCTCAAATCGTTGCACATTTAATGACATTGCTTTTTTATAATTTAAAAGAGTGAAAGATAAAAATTAGGCGACCATCTCAAACATACCAAAGGCGTTCTTATCGTGTAGCAAAGCGTGGCAACTGTGCGCGAAGTGATGCTCGCTTTCCATACGAGAGTGAGAAGCAATTTTACCGTCCATACCAAAGCCGTTGATAGTACCCTCTAAGTGAGGAATGAACTTGAACATAGATATATTCTCTATACCACCGCCCATATTATTACCAGCTGCTTCTTCTGTAACGTTAATCCAGTACGCTTTTGATGAGTTCTCGTGCTTACCAT
>JAYVKQ010000209.1:0-4035 GCA_043768285.1 Saprospiraceae bacterium
CCTTTGGTTTTCAATTCCTCTTCGTAGTCACAGGCTTTCGCCATGTACTGACCGCGAACATCTTCGGGTACAGCTTCAGAGAATTTGAGATACCACTCTTTTGCAAGGTCGCATTTGCCATTGCGTTGCAACATTTCGCCATAATAAAGAGAGTGGATAGGTTGTGCTTCAGGTAAGCGCACAACTTGAGCGTACACGAATTCAGCGTTTTGAGAGTCGCCAACTTTACGATAACACTCAGCCAAATTGATTTTTGCTTCGGCGTTGCCTGTTTTGCCATCAATTTGGGTAAAAAGCTCAATTGCCCCTTGAAAGTCGAGTTCTTTCATCATCTTCTTCGCTTTCTCGAGTTTTGCAGTTTGAGCAGTAAGGGAACTTGTCAAAAAAACAAGTACCGTGGCTAGTAGGTAAAAGTTTCTAAATTTCATTGTTGAATAATTTATATCCGTTAAAATTGGAGGGAAGTGAATTTTATAAAAGAGATTATGTGATTAGAGATTGAGAGATTGGAGAATTTGAGATTTGAGATTGAGAGATTTGAGATTATGTTATTAATCTTTAATCTTACAATTTCTAATCTCAAGTTCTCCAATCTCATAATCTCCAATAATATTAGAAATAGCGCGGCGTGACCGTCTTTCTGTTTTTGTAATCCATTTCGTAGCCGAGCATGACCTCAAAAGAGCCACCTGCTTTGCTGCGTAATTTTGTTAAAGTATAGTCATAGGCTACACCGATGCGGACACCATTTGATAGATAATAAGATGCCCAAATATCGCCAGAGTCATACGAACTTTTATTCGTAAATGCCTCAATTGATGAGCGGAATGATGTACCAATCCAAAGCGTTTCTTGGAAAAATAACGATAAATCTACGTTAAACTCCGTTGGTGCGCCAACAGCTTGGAATGATGAGTCGCGTTTGAAACGGCTATCAATAGCTGCTGCCTTGACCAATATAGAAGGTTTGAAAACCAAAGCATTACCACGAATTGGAAAAGCTGCGCCCAATGTATAAAAGAAATGACGATATTGCTTGGCATATAAAGGCAATTGGTCTGTACGGTTTTGCGTCAAATCGTATTCGATAACGCGTGGTACACCTAAGCCAGTGTAGAATTTTTTGCTGTAATAATAGACCCCTGCGCCAAAGTTAGGCTTCCAGAAGTTAGGGTTTTGCTCTGCATAAGCGGGGTCGCCACCGTCTTGGGTCGTCAATTTCGTCCAATCTGCACGCCAGTTGTTGAAACTGCCTTGCAAGCCGATGCTTAATTTCGCTTTACCAACAGGAATACGATAGGCATAAGCTGCGTTGAGGTACAAACCATTGGTGGGACCAATTTTGTCGTTGATGGCACTGAAACCAACACCAACGCGGTCATTTTTTAAAGGTGTATGAAAACTCAATGATTGCGTGCTGGGTGCGCCATCAATACCCCACCACTGTGTACGGTGTAGTGCATTGACTGTTAAATGCTCGCGGCTACCCGCATAAGCAGGGTTGAACGCCATTGAATTGAACATATACTTTGTGAACATTGGGTCTTGTTGTGCAAAGCAAGAGATAGTTGCAACGCACAGCAGAGTAAAAAGTGTGATAAGTTTTCTCATCGTTGAATGATTTTGATGAACGTAAATCCACGGGTTTTAGTTCTAAATAAATTATTTGAGTGGGGAGTATTTTTTAGTGATTTGAGATTGGTGATTTTGAGATTTGAGAACATCAGATTGTAATAATCTCAAAATCTCAAATCTTCTAATCTCTACTCTCTCAATATGCTATTTCAAAATTGAAGCCAATCCGTACAATTTTTGGATTATTTTTCAAATTTTATTTACTTTTTATATACTTTTTTAGTTAAAATAGCTTCAAATACTGAGGGGGTAAAAGTTGCAGGTTACAAAGTTGCGAGGTTATAAGGATTGGGTAGCTGCATTATGGTGGCATCGGAAGGGCGATTGAAATCGCCCCCTATTGATGGCGTTAGTGGTCAAAATCAATAGCTGGCGATTTTAATCGCCCTTCCGATGCCACCATAATGTCCGTAATCCTTTACCTTACAACTTTTCAAACGCGTAATCTTATCTTAATATCTGTACATATCCTGTTAATAACACTTCGCCTGTAACATCATCGCGTAGCCAATAGAAATAAGTGCCATCTGGTAGGTCTTTGCCATTCCATTTGCCATCCCAATCGCTTTGGTAGTTTTTACTCTTATACACATCAAGTCCCCAACGATTATATACCCGCAATGTATTATCTGGGAAACGTTGCAACCCTTCTATTACAAAGAAATCGTTGCGCCCATCGCCATTCGGTGAGAAGGCTGTATAGGTGACTAAACCCTCGGCACAACGCACATCTATAACCACTGTGGCTTCTGAACACGTTGTAGAGTCAATGCACACGCGGTAGCGGAAACTATCTAAACCACAAGCATTGGGTCCTCTACCTGCCGTATATTTTATCAAACCTTCGCGGAAGCTAATTGTATCCGTCTTACCCTTGAGTGGCGGTGTGATAATGGTCAAAAAGCGTGGTATTTGACGGTTCAAAGTGTCATTTTTATAAACCTGCAACACGATTGACCTGCCTTGTCGTGTGGTATCAAAATCATCGTAGGCTTTGATACCTGATAGTGTTGTCGTATCGGTTACAGTCACTATGATGGTCGTCGTATCACATAATTTTGATACTTTATTACACACCACGACGCACATTGTATCGCGCCCTACACCTACGCCCGTTATCGTTACTTTTTTCTCTTGTTTATTCAATATCATCCGCGCCTTTGTCCCATTTCTACCAGGACAAGCGTCATATACTGTATCCACTGCGCCAAATAGTTGGGTCGTATCTATTTTATCAAAAACAAGATTTTGCCCCAGTTTGATGGTTAATCGTGCTGTATCAGCTATTGGTTTGATAGTATCCGCCGTTACAGTAATAAACAAACGGGTCGTATCGCACAAGCCTAAACTATTGCATAAGATCACGCAAGCCGTATCTTTTCCTGCTCTCAAACCACGCGCTTCTACGCATTTTGTGACACCGTTATAGACCAAAGTAGCGTTATCACCTACAATCGGTGAGCATGAACTAATATTAGTAACGAGTGCACTCGATAACTCTAAAGTATCGGGGCAATACACGCGTAGTTCGCCAATTTTGATTGTAAACGAATCAATTGCTGGATTAGGTCTCAATGTATCTGGCGAGACGATAACGTATAATGTAGTCGTATCGCAGAACCCTGCTTCGTTGCAGAGTGCCAAACAGAACGTATCAACACCTGCGCGTAAACCTGTTACATTCACGCATTTTTTAACGGTATCTAAGCCAATTGTCGTATTATTGAAGTCGGCAGGCGTGCAGAATTTTAACAAAGACACAGGTGAACCTGCCAACTCTAAAGAGTCAGGGCAATATGGTTTTCTTTCGTAAATTTTCAATCGTACTGTATCAATGCTGGGTCTTGGGGTAGGGCGTGTTGCCGCTCTACCAACGATATACATAGTCGTGGTATCGCACTTGCCTGCTACATCGCATATGCGGATACAAGCGGTATCAATACCCACTTTAGCACCTGTATATGTGACACAATAAGTATTGGTATTAACATCAAAAGTTATATCACCACTGCTTGAACTGGTAGGGCAAATATTTTGAATAAGTGTGGCATTGCTTGGTGCTGTTAAGTTGCATTTTGAACGGCTTGTACCTACAACAATTGTATCTCTAAAAATAGTAGGAACAGTAGTCGGTGGATTAACAACCGCTTTTGCATCAATATACATATATGTTGTATCGCATACGCCCGTTGCATCACACACACGCACGCAAGCGGTATCGATACCCGCAGAAACACCACGGAATGAAACACACAATGTAACCACATCTACTTGGAATGTAACATTACTACCGGATTGTGTAGAACAGTTATTTTCGATAGTCAAAATCGTACCTGATGGTACAATTAAATTACACTTTTGACGCACTGCACCTACCAGAACCGTATCCCGATAGATATG
>JAYVKQ010000210.1:0-7034 GCA_043768285.1 Saprospiraceae bacterium
GTGGGCATTATTACCTCGATTTGGTGCAAAAAGAAGATAAAGAAATCGTTGCCCAAACGCAAGGCGTGATATGGGCAGCCGATTATCGCCGCATCGAGAAACAATTGGGCGACAATACTGAGGGGGTACTCGCGCAGGGCATGGAAATCCGCTTGAAAGGACGTTTGGATTTTCATGAACGCTATGGCTTAAAAATTTTGATTGAAGATATCGATGCCACGTTCACTATCGGTAAGGTAGAAATACAACGCCAACAATTGATTAAAGACCTCCAACGCAAGGGCTTAATCGGCTTGAATGGGGCTTTAGAATTGCCCTCCGTGATACAGCGTATAGCCGTCATATCAAGCGAAACGGCGGCAGGTTGGCAGGATTTTAAAAATCATATTATAAAAAATGATTACAGATATAGCTTTATTGTTCAATTGTTTCAATCGGCGATGCAAGGCTCATTGGTAGAAAAAACGCTATTGCAGCAATTAGAGAATATCAAAGCTCGAAAGCAAGATTTTGATGCCGTGGTTATTATACGTGGTGGTGGGGCGCGAATGGATTTGGTTGCCTTCGATACGCCGTCTTTGTGCGAAGCCGTCGCCCGTTTTCCACTACCCGTTTTGATAGGTATTGGGCATGATATTGACCAAACGGTATTGGATATAGTGGCGCATACGTCACTCAAAACACCCACCGCGGTTGCTGATTTTATACTCAACCAATGCGCTCGTTTTGAAGGTGAACTCCTTGAAATTCAAAGTTTTATAAAATATTATGCTAAAAATCGCCTCAATACTGAGGGGGGGTATCTCGCACGCACCCAAGAGTTTTTACGTTTCAAAACCCAGTCGGTTCTACAAAGCCAATGCTACTTGCTTGACCATATGCAACACCAACTCGGCAAGGACGTTAAAAAAATCGTACAACTTGAAAAAATACAACTCGATAACTTTTCCAAGATGGTGGATTTGATGAGTGTAGAAGCAACCTTGAAACGGGGATTTAGCATTACGCGCAAGAATGGTAAGGTGGTGAAATCGGTTTCTACAATTAAAAAAGGAGATTTAGTAGAAACTATTTTGATTGACGGGGTAGTGGAGAGTAAGGTGGTTTGATTAGAGTAATGCCTATTCAAGTTTAAATCTAAAATAAAAATCCCTCTATTTCGTCTCAATTAATCACGTATTTCCTCAAAAATAAGAACGAATTATATACCTTTGCACCGCTTTTTTAAAAAGTGACAATGTTATAAAAACAAGTAGTAGAATGAACAATGACAGTAAAAACGGCATGATTGGCATGATGCTGATTATGGTTATCTTGATGTTGTGGAATTATTGGAGTATGCCTTCAGCCACCCAACTTGCCGAAAATAAGAGAAAACAGGACTCTATCGCACAAGTTCAACGCTTTAATGACAGCCTTGCTACCGTCAAAGCGCAAACGCCTCAAAATAACGTACAAAACCCCGCCGCAGTTGGTCAAGCAACCAACATGGAATACGGTTCGTTAGCACCTTTTGCTACGGGTACAGAGCAAGACGTGGTGCTGGAAAATAGCGAAATGAAAGTGACTTTCACCAATAAAGGAGGACGCATCAAAGATGTGTTGATGAAAAAGCACTTCAAAATTTGGGAAGACGATAAGCGGCAAGAACACAAGGACCCCCTCCGCTTGTTTGAAGATATTAAAAATCGCTTTGAGTGGCGTATCCCTACCAATACACTTAAAGGTAAAATAACAACACAGGATTTGTATTTCACCCCCTCAGTATCGGGCAATACTGTCGTGTTTTCGGCAAGGCTAAATGACCAAACTTATATCGAACAAAAATACGTGATAAGTGGCACATATGACATTAATTATGATGTGCAAATCAAAGGTTTTGGTCAAATATTGGCTTCTGATGCCAAAAATGTGGAACTGAATGTAGAGAATTATATGGATAAATTGGAGAAAAACGTCAGCTACGAAAGTGGCTATTCCAATGTCTATTATCGTGAAAATAACGTAACACCTGATTGCCTCTCCGCAACGGGTGAAGATAGTAAAACGTGGCAAGGGCAGTCGGTGCAGTGGGTAGCCCACGCCAATCAGTTTTTCAATACGGCTTTGATTTCTAATAATGGTGGTTTCCCTTCTGCGGTTATTGGTAGCCAAGCCTTCGAAACCACAAGTTCGGATTTGAAAAAAGCCATCACGACCATCGGCTACCCCCTCAGTAATGGCGAAGTTTCAGCGTCTCTGAAACTCTATATTGGACCGAACGATTATAGTGATTTGAAAAAATATGGGATAAAATTGGAAGATGTAGTCAGCTATGGTGGGTCTATTTTAGGCACTATCAATCGCTATGTTATTCGTCCTATCTTCGACTTTTTGCACGGTATTTTTCCAAATGTTGCTATTTGTATTTTGCTTCTGACGTTTATTGTAAAGGCAATTTTATATCCTCTCAGTTATAAAATGCTTTATTCGCAAGCAAAAATGACTTCATTGAAACCCGATTTGGATAAAATGAAGGCAAAATTGAAAGACCCGCAAGAGGCGCAAATGGCGCAAATGAAAATGTACCAAGAGTATGGGGTCAATCCGTTGGGTGGCTGTTTGCCAACCGTTTTGCAGATGCCTATATGGATGGCTTTGTTTCGATTTTTCCCTGCGTCCATTGATTTTCGACAGCAAAGTTTCCTTTGGGCAACTGACTTAACGGGCTTTGAGGAGTTTATTAAATTACCGTTCCATATTCCACTATATGGTGGTCATATCAGTTTATTTGCCTTGCTATGGGGTGTGTCGCTCATCGTTTTCACATGGTATTCCATGAAAGATGTAGATATGTCAGGACAACCTGCCATGATGAAAAATTTACAATATTTTACGCCAATCATCTTCATGGTCATGTTCAATAGCTATGCGGCAGGTTTGAGTTTGTATATGTTGTTCTCTAATATTTTAAATATTGGTCAAACCATAGTTACGAAAAACTATATTATTGACCATGAAAAAGTACGCGCCGAATTGCAGCAAAACAAAGCCAAACCTAAGAAGCCAGGCATTTTTCGCCAAAAATTAGATGAGGCAATGAAGCAACAACAGTCCATGAAAGAGGAACAAGAGCGTAAAGCTAAGAATAAGAAATAGTAGGAATGTTTGATGCAGCGTAATCATAAATTTGTGCTATTCGTGTGGAAATTAGCCTAATTCGTGTTTTAAATTTCGATAAAAACTCAATTTCAATAATTTATGATGAATATTACTTTCCCTGATGGCAATGTACGCAGTTACGAAAAAGGGAGTTCGGCAATGGATATTGCGAAAAGCATATCAATGGGCTTGGCGCAAAAAGTCCTTTTAGCAAAAGTTAATGGCGAAGTACGTGACCTTACCCGACCGATTACAGACGATGCGACGCTTCAATTGCTCACTTGGGACGATGAAACGGCAAAGAAAACGTTTTGGCACTCCTCTGCGCACTTGATGGCAGAGGCTCTGGAAACTTTATACCCGGGTATAAAGTTTGGCATTGGTCCCGCCTTAGAGCAAGGTTTTTATTACGATGTGGACTTGGGCGATAAAACATTTTCTACAACTGATTTTCAGAAAGTGGAGGAGAAAATGTTGGAATTGGCGCGTCAAAAAAGTCAATTTGAACGGACAGAAGTATCTAAAGCGGATGCCCTTGCTTTTTTTGAAGAAAAAGGCGATGAATACAAACTCGAACTTCTCAACGAGTTGGCAGATGGCACAATTACGTTTTATAAGCAAGGCAATTTTACCGATTTGTGTCGGGGACCACATATTCCGAATACGGAAGCAATTAAAGCCATAAAATTGACAAAAGTATCAGGTGCATACTGGCGCGGTGATGAAAAACGTCAGCAAATGACCCGTATTTATGGTATTACGTTCCCAAAACAACAGGATTTGAAGGACTATCAACTGATGATAGAAGAAGCTTTGAAGCGCGACCACCGCAAATTGGGGCAGGAGTTAGAGTTGTTTATGTTCTCCGAAAAAGTGGGTGCAGGTTTGCCTATTTGGTTGCCACGTGGTACCGCATTGCGGTCACGCTTAGAAGATTATTTGAAAAAAGAACAAATTAAGCGCGGATATTTACCCGTTATTACGCCGCATATTGGCAGTAAAAAATTGTACGAAACGTCTGGCCACTGGCAGAAATATGGCGCAGATTCGTTTCAACCCATTATGACACCGCGTGAGGGTGAGGTCTTTTTGTTGAAACCCATGAATTGCCCGCATCACTGTGAGATATATGGTCATAAACCCCGTTCTTACAAGGAATTGCCTTTGCGTATTGCCGAATTTGGTACTGTCTATCGCTACGAACAAACGGGCGAATTACACGGTTTGACCCGTGTACGCGGCTTTACGCAAGATGATGCACACCTTTTCTGTATGCCCGAGCAATTGGAAGCAGAGTTTATTGGTGTGGTAGAATTGACGATGCAAGTATTAGAAAAATTGGGCTTTGATAATTATACGGCTCAAATCTCTTTGCGTCACCAAACGGATAGAAGCAAATATTTAGGCTCAGAAGCCGAATGGGACAAAGCCGAGCAAGCCATTATTGATGCAACCCAAAAAGTAGGTTTAAGAACCACGATTGAGTATGACGAAGCCGCATTTTATGGACCTAAATTAGACTTTATGGTGAAAGATGCTCTGGGGCGTAAATGGCAGTTAGGCACAGTACAAGTGGATTATCAATTGCCTAATCGTTTTGAATTAGAATACATCGGTTCTGATAATCAACCGCACCGCCCTGTTATGATACACCGTGCGCCTTTTGGCTCAATGGAGCGTTTTATTGGCGTTTTGACGGAACACTGCGCGGGTAAGTTCCCGTTGTGGTTGGCTCCCGACCAAGTGGCAATTTTACCTATTTCAGATAGATTTATAGATTATTCAAAAGAGGTGATGGCGCAATTGAATGCTCAAGACATAAGAGGCTATATTGATGAAAGGGCAGAAACGATTGGACGTAAAATCCGCGATGCTGAAATGAAACGTACACCTTTCTTGTTGATAATTGGCGAAAAAGAGGTGAATGAGGGTAAAATTTCGGTGCGTAAACAAGGCGACGGTGATAAAGGCAGTATGGATGTGGCTGAGTTTTCGACTTATTTTAATACCCTTTTGTAGGGTTGAAAATAGAGACTGTTTTCGACCCCCTCAGTATTTTGCACATAGTTTAAATAAAAAAATAACCGAGATAGCTTAGGCTACTCGGTTATTTTTTTTGATGTGGTTGGATCTTATCGCGCAACAGTTACATCACCGCGATACAATAATTTAGCACCATCATCAAACTCTGCTTCTACGATAAAGACATAGACACCAACACCAACGGGTTTTCCTCTAAATGTGCCGTCCCAGCCTGTCGAAGGGTCACTTGAAGGGGTTAAATTTTCGGCGGTATAGAGCAATTCCCCCCATCTATCGAATATCCTAACGAAGTTTATTTTCTTAACACCAGGTCCCGAGAAGACGCTAAAATAATCATTTTTATCGTCGCTATTTGGTGAGAAAACATTGGGTACGAATACGTTGCGATTGCGCTCCAACTCTACCAAAATTTCCGCTTCGCCTATACAGCCATTTACATCAATAACTTTCAGTCTATATGTTCTATCGTCTAACGGACGCACAGTTGGGCGCAGTGGCTCTGTACCAAGCGTTAGATAATCTTTGGGTGTCCACAGGACGCTATCAATCGGCAAGGCACTGTTAATGATGGGATTTAAGCGCACATCTGTACCCAAACCAACTAAAATACGGGGTATTGGAATAGAATCTAATATATTATCGAAGCGAATAGATATCGGCGGCGGTTGACTAATCGAGATGCTAAACGTGTCCGAACAACCCGTTATTTGCTCCGTAATAGTCACCAAATGATCGTCAGCAAACACAGGAACTTCGAAGCCAACGGGGTATTGAGGTCCATTATCTACTGATATGGTAAATGGGTACAAGAAGGTACTACCAAAAGCGGTATCCAACTTTACATACGTTAATTCGCCAAAACAACGCGGTGGCTTTGGTGGTTCAAGCAGATAATATATTTTATCGGGTTGTCTTACCTCCACTTTTATAGTGTCTTGACAACCTTTCCTATCGCTGGCAGTTACGTAGTAAACACCCGCTTTCAAATTTTTTGCAACACTTGAATCGGATACAGTGCCCGACCATGTATAATTTGTTCTGCCACCATTACCCCCTACGCGGCGCAACGCAATTTGCCCATCACTAAAATTAAAACAAGTGACATCACGTGTTTCTTCGGCAATGGTATCTACTATTATGGGCAATGGTTCATCAACAGTAATACTGAGGGGGGGCGATGTACAATTGCGTGAATCGGTTACGACAACAGAATAAACCCCCTTGGGAATATTAATAATATCTTTACCTGTAGCGGGAACATTCCAATTGTAAGCATATGGCTGTGTGCCACCATCCACTACAATTTCTACTTTGCCATCTCGTAAACCAAAACAGCTTGGTTCTTCAACAATAGGCGTTTGGAAGACAAATGGTTTCGGCTGTAATACTTCAACAGAATCTCTCTTAAAACAGGTACCATCACTTACTGTAACGGTCTGCCAACCGCCACATAATTGCGTTGCACTGGCTGTCGCTTCGCCAGATGACCATTCATAAGTGAATATACCTGTGTTTGACGAGCCGCCACTGGCAGTAGCGGTTGCTCTACCATCGCTTTTATTTTGAACGCATTTGCCAAAACATGATACACCTGTTACCCCTGAAAAAGCAACCAATATTTCTGGTGGTGCTACAAGTGGGATAGTTGTTTGAACGGCTTGGCATTTATAGAAATCTGTAACAGTGAATTGATATGTACCCGCCGTTAATGATGAAAAAACAGGACTACCAGACGGCAAACCACCCGACCAAGTATAGACATAAGGAGATGTACCACCTTTCATGACCAATATAATTTGACCATCTCTAAAACCAAAACACTTAGGGTTTTGAGTAGAGGAATTTGCCGT
>JAYVKQ010000211.1:0-6817 GCA_043768285.1 Saprospiraceae bacterium
ACGGCAAATGGAAATATCCTACTTTGGTTCGTTTGGATAAAATCACTGTAGGCAATACGCCATTTACAAATGTATTAGCAGAAATCAATAATTTTGATAATTTGAATAAAGCAGCAGGTTTGGACATGGTTGGTATTTTGGGTTCTAATATGATGAATAAAGGCGTTTGGCGCATTGACTATGGTAAAAGCACTATTACTTTTTCGGATACACGCGACAGTTTAACAGCTTTGCCAAATAGTTATAAACTTGAATTCTCGATGGTGGGTAGAGGTACGCCTGTTGTGCGGATTGCCGTTGAAAATGACTTTTTTGGTAAAGCCTATTTAGATACTGGTAACAAGGGCAGTTTTGATTTTCCCATGTCAAAATTACCGCCTAATATGCCTTTTAGAGTTCAAAAGAGAAAAGTATCAGCTATGTTTAGTACAAAAATAGATACGGCTAAAATAGTGGCAGTTAAAAACGTGACGCTGGGAGATAGTTTACGTCTCCCTAATGCAGAATTTACTTTTTCAAAAGGCTTGATATTGTCTTTAATTGGCAATGATTTTTTAAAAAACTATATCCTAACAATTGATTGGAGGTATAATGAGCTGTTTTTAACGCCAATATTAAAAAATTAAAGGTATAGATTATATCTAAAATAAATAAATTTGATAATCAGCAAATTATCTAATAAATTTGTACCTAATTATTAAGCATAAACGTGGGATAAAACGAATTGATGAAATAACTATAATTTACAATCCATTCATTCTGATGTACGAGGTAAGATGTACGCTGTACGACTTCTGATGTACTAACCCAACGGTTTTTTCTAACACATTATTATTAAAACGAACTTGTTTTGCGTTTTTTTCGCAGTTCACACAATACCCCCTCAGTATTTTGACGTTTAGTAGGCTAAATAGCTCGCTAAATGTTCAGGGAACTTCCAAAGTTCCCTGAACATATTAACAATGAACTTCTCAATACCGACAAGACAAACGCATGAATAACTTTTTTTTCACTTTAAATGAGACGCTATGCAATTTTTGAGTAAAGTCTTACCTGTGGCGATGTTCACTCTCGCTGCCTTTTCTCTTAATGCTCAAACACTTATAGAAAAAGCGGATAAGCAATACGAAATGCACGCCTATAAAGCGGCTGCCGATGGCTACGAAGTCATACTCGCCCGCGATGCGGACGAATATCCTGTTGCCATAAAATTGGCAGATACCTATTATCATCTGAACGACCTCGCAAAGGCTGCAAAATGGTATGGCTATGCTGAAAAAGGCACGGCTTTGACACCAAAAGCCATATTTAACTATGGTAAAATCTTGATGATGCAAGGCAAATATGATTTTGCAGTTGTGCAATTTCAGAAATACCGCTCAACGGATGGCGCAACGGCTGACCACTATATCAAGTCATGCCTTTTCGCTTTGCAGCCGTCTGATGTGCAAACGGATTTGACAGTCAAATCTTTAGCAAAAATTAACTCAGATGCGTCTGATTACGCACCTACTATTTTGGGCGATCAATTGATTTGGTCATCTTCACGGACGGACATTAGGCGTGGCGATATGGCGAAGGCTATCCCAAATACCAAACCCAACCAATTATTTACGGCTCCAATAGACGGCGTATCTAAATTGAGCGCGGGTGTATCGTTTTTTAAAAGCGATTTTAAAAATAGCTATAACGAAAGCAATGTTACTTACACGTCTGATGGTAAGCAAGTGGCGTTTATGCGCAATAACTTCAACGATGGCGCGCGTATGAGTGCCGAAAGCGGTTGGGAAATGAGCTTATACACAGCAACCGTTGATGCCAATGGTAACTGGTTGGATATCAAGCCTTTTCCTTACAATGGCTTGGGTTATTCGTCTGGTTTTCCTTCGTTTAGCGCGGATGGCAATACTCTATATTTTGCTTCAAATCGGGTAGGTGGTCAAGGTGGGTTTGATATATATGCGTCTCTAAAACGTAGTGCTGGCTGGGGTGAACCGCGCAATATGGGTGGCTCAATCAATACGCCTGGCGATGAAATTACGCCGTTTACAGATGGCAAAGCGTTTTATTTTGCCTCAGATTATCACTTAGGTTATGGTGGTTTCGATTTGTTTAAAATGGAAACAATGAACGCGGAAGTGAGCAATATGGGTATCGGCATCAACTCATCAAGCGATGATTATGGAGTAGTATATGACGCATCACTTAAGATAGGCTTTTTTGTCTCCAATCGCGGTGGCTCAAAAGGCAAAGAAGACCTTTATCGCTTTGAAAAGGCTTCTGAAAGCGCGAATATCGTGGTTGTTAATAATGGTACACCTATAAAAGATGCCAAAATAACCGTTACGCAAGGCAATGGTTCAAGCCTTAAAAAGCTGCCTACGGGCAATTATTTATTGGATTTGAACGACAATAAAACTTATGCTTTGGAGGTAAAAAGAGAAGGTTTTCAAACCAAAACTGTCATGGTTGAGCCTGAATTTATCAAAAAAAGTAGGGTAGTGGAGGTGGATTTAGTGCGTGATATTCCCACAGAAATGAATACTAAATCTGTGAAGCCTAAATTTAAAGGCACGGTGTATGATGGCGTATCTGAACGCCCACTCGAAGGCGTGTTGGTTCGTGCTACTGACCAAGAGAACAACGCCCAAATGGAAGCTGTAACGGACAAATGGGGCGAGTTCCATTTCCAATTGGATAAGACATCGAACTACTTGATTACGTACTCAAAAGAGAGTTATATTATCGGTAAAATGCAGGTTTCACCTTCGGATATGAAAGAAACGAAGTTGAAGCAATACGTCATGCGCCCATATGCGCTTTCCGATAAAGAAATGGTGGCGTCTGCGGATAAGGATTTTAAGAAAGTACCTTCGGCTGCAGCTGCACCTAAGCCTACTGATATTCCGACAATATACAACCAACAAGTTACACCAAAATCGCCACAACGTGATGCCAGTTTGCCGCCTGTGTATGCTGTCCAATTGCAAGTAACTAATATGGACAATATCATCAATTTTTCACAATTTGAAGATTTGAAAGGTATGGGCAATATCTATACGGTTTCGGAAGATAACAAGCGTAAAATCCGGTTGGGTGTCTTTGCAAACCGTGCTATGGTAGATAGTATTTTGAAAAAAGTGCAAGCAGCTAATTTCAAAGGTGTGTATGTGATAGAGGAAAAAAATGAAAAGGCAGTTGATGCCAATTTGTTTAAGCCATTGCCAAAACCAATCGTTAAGCCTAAATCAGGGCTACAGCCCAAAGGCACTACGGCAATTCCGACGGTATATGGCAATACACCTCCTAAGCCTAAACCTATTGTTGCAGAAGACAAAACCTACAAAGTTCAAATTGCTGCCATGAAAAAACCAGAATGGTTTGACGATAGCAAAGTGAGCCAATTATGGAAAGTTGAGCAAGTAAAAGACGGTGATTTAACCTACTTTATTATGGATGGTATCAAAACCTTACCGCAAGCCAAAGACCTTAAAGCTAAGGTGAAAGCGGCGGGTTATAAAGACGCAAAGGTTGTGGTGAAAGAAGGGGATAAGTTTAAGGTTGTGGATTAATTTTTTCTAAAAATATTGAAAATGGGGTAATAGCAACGGCTATTTACCCCATTTTTCTTTAAAATACTGAGGGGGCATTAAGCCCCGACCTTTGATAACTTCACCAACTTACATACGCTCAGGCATATCAATACCCAAAAGCCCCATCGAATGTTGCAACGTATGCGCTGTCAATTTGCTCAATTGCAATCTAAACCGTTTGACGTTTTCATCTTCAATTTTTAGTATTTGACAATGAAACCAAAAACGGTTAAATGCTTTGGCTAAATCCATGCTAAATGCCGCAACTACTGAGGGGTCATAGGTGTCAGCCGCTTCTTTAATCGTTGCAGCGTAGCTATATAATCTACCAATTATCTCTTTCTCTTGCGCGTTGAGTTCTTGAACAGACGATTTTTCAGTGAAGTCAATTTGCGCCAATAACGCATCGCGTACAACCCCACTTGACCGCACGTAAGCATATTGAACGTAAGGACCCGTATCGCCTTCAAAATCAACGGCTTCGGTAGGGTCAAATACCATTTTTTTCTTTGGATTGACTTTTATTAAATTATACTTCATCGCTCCAACACCTATATTGCGAGTATTCATAAACCGTTGATTTTCAGGCATTGCTGCAATAACCGAATTTCTACTTTCCACTTCTCTACCTGCTTCGGCAATCACTTCTGCCACCAAATCATCGGCATCTACCACCGTCCCTTCGCGCGATTTCATTCTGCCTGTTGGCAACTCCACCATACCATAACTGAGGTGAAATAAACCATTAGCATAGCTATCACCCAACTTTTTCATAATCTCAAACAGCACTTGAAAATGGTAATTTTGCTCATCAGCTACCACATATACTACCTTTTGGCAATGCCATTCCGCATCGCGTAGGCGTGCCATACCGATGTCTTGGGTGATATAGACCGATGTGCCATCAGAACGCAATACCAATTTATGGTCAAGTTTTACATCCGTCAAATCAATCCAAACACTTGTATCGGGCTTTCTATAAAAAACACCTTTTGATATACCATCTTCAATAATATCTTTCCCTAATGTATAGGTGTCTGATTCGTAGTATTTTTTATCAAAGTGAACGCCTAATTTTGCATAGGTTTCATCAAAGCCTTGATAAACCCAACTGTTCATGGTGCGCCAAAGGGCAACGGTGTCGGTATCGCCACTTTCCCATTTTAGGAGCAACGCCCTGGCTTGCCCACCAATTTTTGAATATTTATTAAAATACTCGTTTTTATATTCTTTGAAAAATTCATCGGCGGGCAAATCTTTTTTATTGATACCCCTCAGTATTTCAGCATCTTTTACTGTATCCGCTTGCCACGCCTTATATTCTTCTTGAAATTTTTGCTCAAAAAGCACATAATAATCGCCCACAAAATGGTCGCCTTTTACCCCCTTCCCGATTGTACCATCGGGATTTCGCACCTCAACAGTATCGGGGGTCTTACCTTCGCCATATAGCTGCCATGCCAACATGGATTTACAAATCGCAATACCTCTATCATTCACAACTTTCGTTCTAATCACTTCATATCCAGCCGCTTCTAAAATCTTCGACGTTGACCAACCAAGTAAAATATTGCGGATATGCCCCAAGTGCAAGGGCTTATTGGTATTCGGCGAACTATACTCCACCATAACCCTTTCGTTCTTTTTAGGGGCTTGTCCAAAATGTTGATTATCAAGGTTTTGATTGATAAAATCTAACCAAAAGGCATCACTTAATACGATATTCAAAAACCCTTGAATAACGTTAAATCGTGATACTTCGGGCATATTGTTTTTCAAAAAAGAACCAATTTCTTCACCCGTTTGCACGGGACTTTTCTTCGCCGTTTTTGAATAAGCAAATACTGTAACGGTATAATCGCCTTCAAAATCCTTGCGCGTAGGCGCAAGTACAACGCTCGTGGCTTCTGCCTCAATGTCGTACAACTGCTTCACCGCCTGTTGCACCCCGTTTTGTATAATCGCTAAAATAGACATATATGAATGGATAATTGATAGTGGATAATAGTAGTATATTATCCAGATGTTTTAAAAATCGGCGCAAAAATAGGGTTTTTTATTGAAGAATGTAAAATAATAGTAACACTGTACAGGGTTTTTCAATAAAAAAAAGCTGTCATTGCGAGCGTAGCGAAGCAATCTGTGGCACTTATCAGGATGTCATTTCAGTAATACAATGTGAGTGATATAGTATCAAAGAGATGGTCTCGGTAAGTGCCACAGATTGCTTCGCTGCGCTCGCAATGACAGCTTTTTTTATGGGAAAAATTCTATTCCTCTCACAATATCAATCTACAAACAGTTCATAACCAGCGAAATACAAACCCAATATCAGTAATCCTACCACGATGCGATACCAGCCAAATATCTTAAAACCATTATTTGTCAAGAAGCCAATGAAAGATTTTATAGCTATCAACGCCACGATAAACGCGACCACATTGCCCAAAACGAGCGTCCAAACCTGCTCACTACTGAGGGGAGGGAGCGCACCTTCTACCACATCTTTATAATATTCGTACCCATCTTTTAAGGAAGCGGCTGCCATTGTTGGCACTGCTAATAAGAAAGAAAATTCGGCGGCAATTCGGCGATTAAAGCCTTGCGACAAACCACCGATAATGGTTGCCGCCGCCCGTGATAGACCAGGCAAAACAACCGCTAATGATTGAAAACATCCAACAATAAAAGCATTTTTGTAAGAAAAAACGGCATCAGTATTATCTACACGCTCATTTTTTTCAAAATATTTATCAATAAAAAGCAAGATAATACCGCCCAATAGTAAGACGGTTGCAATCACCAAAGGTTGTGCTAAAACGGCTTTGATATGCTTATAAAACAGCAATCCAATGATGGCTGTGGGTACAAAAGCAATAGCCAATTTGATGTAAATATCAAAATTTTGAATAAATCGTCGCCAGTATAAAACAACGACAGAAAGTATTGCGCCCATCTGAATAACCACCTCAAATAGTTGTGTAAAAGCATCGCCTTCAATGCCCATCAATGCCGAGGCAATGACCATATGCCCCGTTGAGGATATGGGTAAAAATTCGGTTAATCCTTCGATTATGGCAATGATTATGGCTTGTAAATAAGTCATGATTTTTAGTGATGAATGTGAATAATGGGTTAAAAAGCCCCGTTAGGGCAGGGTTGATTGGTTCTAAACCCGAAGGGTTTTAATATGAATAACCCCGAATGAAATTCGGGGAAGATGC
>JAYVKQ010000212.1:0-4013 GCA_043768285.1 Saprospiraceae bacterium
CCTAAGTGAAGTGATTCGTAAGAGCCGTATGAGGCGAGAGTTTCAAGTACGGTTCTGTGAGAGGGTGGGGGCAACACGTCCCCCGCTCTACTCGACTATCTTAGTGCCGACGAAATACAATACGTATTAACTCATTATTTATCACCAAAACAGAAAGAAGGTATGATGACTACCGCGCAAGTTTGGAAACAAGAAGGTAAAATAGAAGGCAGCATTGAAAAAGCACGCTCAACCGTTTTGCGTGGTAAATGGAAAGGCTATAATGCCAGTGCCTTAGCTGATTTATCTGAATTGCCTTATACTGAAGTAGAAAATATGCTAAAAGAATATAATAAAATATATGCTTTATGGCAAAAAAATAAAGTATCAAATATATCCCTGATAGAAACAAAGTATTTGACCGAGCAAGAGGTTAAATATCTGATTGATTTATGGGGTAAAAAATAATGTTGCTCGTTTCTTTCAAAGAAAGCACTGCCACGAAATCTGGTAGTGCTTTTTTTATATCCAAAACTTATCATTCCAACAAAATTTGCATTAAAATTGGGCGTTATTATTGTTAATATATACCCCCTCAACCTGTCCCGATACAATCGGGAGTATTTTACGTCAAAAAAATATTAAAATAATCAATAGTGAAACTCAAAACCATTTTATTGCTCTCACATATCGCTTTTGCGCCCATTGTAATATTCGCACAAAGCTATGTTACTAAAAAAACGGCTTCGCCAAAAGCATTGAAAGCCTATAACGAGGGCATACAAAACAATATACAAGGCAAAGCGGATAAGGCATTGGCTTCTTTTACTGATGCCTTGAAATCCGATGCGACTTTTATTGATGCGCAGATACAACAAGCTGCCGCATATTACAAACTCGGCAAGTTGCCCGATGCGGAATTGGCGTTTGAAAAAGTGGAGCAATTGGACGCGAATTATGAGCCTGAAATATTGTTTTCGCTCGGCAATATCGAAGTCAAACAAGATAAAAGCATCGAGGCGGCAGAGCATTATGAAAAATATGCCCGTAATGCTAAATCTAACTCAACTAAGCGAATGCAAGCCGAAAAAACGGCAAAAGACCTCCGTTTTGTAGATAAAGCCATGAAAAGTCCCGTACCTTTCAATCCTATTTCGTTGGGAGATAAAGTCAATTCGCCCATTTTTTCAGAATATTTACCTTCCATGACGGCAGATGGCGAGACGCTCGTTTATACCGCCCGTATCAATCGCCAAGAGGATTTTTATATGTCGAAAAAAGTGGACAGTGTCTGGCAAAAAGGCACGCCGATTACGGAACTGAATACGGACGAAAACGAAGGCGCGCAGTGCATTTCACCCGATGGACGCAGCTTGTTTTTTACAGCCTGTAACCGTCCTGCGGGGGTTGGTGTGGGCAGTTGCGATATATTTTATGCCCAACTGAAAAATGGAAAGTGGACACCCGCAAAATATTTTCCACCTATTTGCACGGAAGCATGGGAGTCGCAACCCACCATATCGGCAGATGGCAGAACCATCTATTTTTCGAGTGACCGCAAAGGCGGCATAGGGGGACGTGATATTTGGTACGTGCGTTTTGAAAATGGCAAATGGAGCGAAGCCCGCAACGTTGGCAAACCCATCAATACGCCTTTCGATGAGCAAGCCCCATTTTTGCACCCCGATGGTGTATCTATGTTTTTTACGTCCAATGGTCATATTGGCTTAGGTGGTCAAGATATGTATATGAGCCGTATGCAAGCGGATAGCGCGTGGCAAGAGCCTTTAAATTTGGGTTATCCCATCAATACTAAGACCGATGAAGCCACCCTTTCAGTAGCTATTGACGGCAAAACGGCTTATTATGCCAAAACAGAAAATGCCGCCAGCTTAGAAAGCGTGAATAAAAGTCAATACGATTTGTATATGTTTGAATTGCCAGAAGCCGTGCGTGCTTTGCCTGTTACATATGCAAAAGTTATTGTAATTGATGCAGAAACGAAAGCACCACTACCCATGAGCCGCGCAGAGGTTATAGATTTGGCAACCCAGCGCATCGTGGTTGGCACGAATACTGATGAATTGGGTTCGACTTTGGTGTGTCTGCCATTGGGTAAAAATTTTGCATTCAATGTATCGAAAGAGAAATATGCTTTTCAATCTGAAAATTTCAATTTGACAGAAAAAGCAACGTTGGATAAACCGTTTATTTTGACGATTAAATTGCAGCCATTAGCTCCTCCTGTGGTCGCTACCCCACCCGCCAATACAACCGTTGCGGAAGCACCCAAACCCAAAGAGGACAAAGCGATTATCTTAAAAAATGTCTTTTTTGATACCGATAAAGACATATTACGCCCAGAATCGTTCTCTGAATTGAATAAATTGAAACAATTATTGCTTGAAAACCCCGCTATGCGCATAGAACTGAGGGGGCATACCGATAGTCAAGGCTCTGATGCCCACAATTTGGATTTGTCGTCAAGACGTGCGTTGGCAGTGGTGGTGTATTTAACAAAAAATGGGATTGAGGGCAGTCGTTTGCAGTCCAAAGGTTTTGGTGAAATGGCGCCGATTGATAGCAACGATACGGTGGATGGACGGCAGAATAATCGGCGGACGGAGTTTGTAATTTTGAAATAATACCTATAATCCCTGTTATCAGCCATTTCGCATAGGGGCATTATGGCTGATAATAGGGGTATAAATACTGAGGGGGGGTGCTAAAAATTACTTGTTCAGCTTAAAACCAAGTTTAGCACTCCAAGTGACTATATTTTGTGCGCTGTTAAAATAGCCATTATAATGACCGTTTGCACCTAAAGTGATAAAAGGACTAAGATAATAATTTATTCCGATGCCATAACCCAATCCCCAATCAAGGAAATGCTCTTGTCGATTTATAGTAAGCAATATATCGGGCTTGCCAGAGGAGACATTATTAAACCAAAAATCATTTTCTATTGTTATTAATTGTTGTGAAGTTAATCCCGTCCATTCGAGTTTGACAAGACTAAGATTTCCTTCCAAATATAGACCTAATTTTGTTCCTTTTACTATATAATACTGAACACCTAAATCAAGGTTTTTGGTATTCATCATGGATTTTGGTGGGTCTAAGCGTATTTTACTCCCCACCGATGAATACTGCTCAGAAAGAACATTCTGCGTTCCAATAGATTCTAAACTTAAAAGAGGGAAATGTAGATTATCTGCGCCTAAAATGCGCTTATCTGGCTGAACTATGAAACCCGCTTGCCCACTCATGGATGCTTGTGCTAAAACACCATATACATGGATTGGTTTATAGAGTTTATGGTTGTATCCGATGGACATAAATTTTCCTTGCAAATCACCAAAACCTGTGAATGCTCCACCATAAGAAAAATTCAGATTGTTGTTTTGAGCCTGTGCAACAGTAACTGCACTAAAGAATATTGAAAGAAGGAGAAGACTATTTTTCATCATCTGGATTGAATTAAAGTACATAAATAAAATTGAGACCCGCCCCAAAATCAAAACGATTATTCCATAAACTTCGATTCACATTAAATGTTAACCCAGCTTTTATGCGTTCTGTTAAAGTGTGGCGTATGCGTACATTTGACATCACTGCACCATCTTGATAATCTGTATATATAGTAGCGGGATAGTATATTCTATAATTTGACAATTTATCACCGAGGCTTTTAGGATTAGAAATACGAATATCCATGACCGTATTTCTGACAATCGATTTTGTATTATAGACTATATAGCCAAGACCCACGTCTATACTGATTGTTTTTTGCTTTAAAATCTCATAATGAACAGATAGCCCCCAACCGTTGTCTTGTCTGAGGGCATTTGAAATACGTTTGTAACTATGAATCCCTTCAAGAGAGCTATAAAAAGGAACTAAAGGGTTGGGTATATTGCTTATATTGTCTTTCGACAACAGAACATAGTCTTTTTGAAAAGAATTAGAAATATCTTTTCCCCTGCCACTTCCTGTAAAAAGATGCCCTTCGATAGAAAAGTCATTCGCAATAT
>JAYVKQ010000213.1:0-3231 GCA_043768285.1 Saprospiraceae bacterium
GAGATTACTTCTATCACAAACGGGCTGATACCTGGCGTTATGTCATCTTGTTCCTTAACTTGATCTGCCGTTAAGTAAGCTAAATCAGCTATCCGAGAGCGATTAGCTTTGGGTAAAAACATTTTAACTTCACGCTCTAATTCTCCGAATTTATTAAACGCTTGAGTTAGCATGAAAAAACGTGAAAGGTTTTGGACGATAAATAATTGACTTCTATTCATAGTACGGGGAGATTTTTCAACAATACCGTTGTGCCACTCATATTTATAATCATCTTCACGATTATCATACAAGCGATGAAATTGCGCCAGCGTAAGGATACGAGGCGTTTTTTTTATGGGTTTGGGTTCTGATGCGATAGCTGCGCTCATTGTTTTATATTTTTTACAAAAATAAGGTATTGACCGTAGTTTTCCAAATATTTAGATTTTGTTATCAAAATACTTGTTTTATCTGTTGAAAAAGCTATTTTTGATTTGGAACTCGACCCCCTCAGTATTTGTCCTCTTATTTTTTGAAAATTTAACCAACTATAGTATGAAAAAATTGCTCATTTTATTCCTTTTTGCAACACATATCCTATGCGCGCAACCCGCCGAAAAACTCATAAAAGTCATCGTCGCACCAGACCATACCGACTGGACATATCGCGTAGGTGAACCCGTGAAATTTACGATTATGGTGCTGCAAAATGGCAATCCATTGAAAAATGCGGCGGTGCGCTATACTATTGGGGCAGAGAAAATGACCCCAACAAAGCGGGATAGTAGTTTCGCTAATGTGGGTATTCTCACGGTTGAAGGCGGCACGATGAATACGGCGGGCTTTATGAATTGCATAGCCATTGTCAAATATGACGGTAGGGATTATCGCGGCATTGGCACTGCGGGTTTTGACCCCGATAAAATCACACCTACTGTAGAAATGCCGTCCGATTTTAACGCTTTTTGGGATAAAGCTAAGGCAGATTTGGCAAAAATTCCCATAGATGCGCGTATGACCTTGCTGCCAGAACGCTGCACGGAGTTGGTCAATGTCTATCATGTCAATATGCAAAATTTTAAAGATGGCGGCGGCACGGCGCGGCTATATGGCATTTTATGTATGCCCAAAAAAGAGGGTAAATATCCCGCTTTGTTGCGCGTACCGGGAGCTGGGGCGCGACCATACGCGGGTGATGCGCGTACTGCCGAACAGGGCATTATTACCTTAGAAATTGGTATTCATGGTTTGCCTGTCAATCTTGATGTGCAGGTGTATAACGACCTTATGGCGGGTGCTTTTAATGGTTATTGGACAAATAACCTTGATAACAGAGACAAATATTACTACAAAAGGGTATATCTGGGCTGTGTTCGCGCCAATGATTTTTTGACAAATTTGCCCCAATTTGATGGGCGCAATTTGGCTGTGACGGGCGGTAGTCAAGGCGGGGCTTTGTCCATCGTGACGGCGGCTTTGGATAGTCGCGTAAAATGGTGGGGCGGTTTTTATCCCGCGTTATGCGATATGGTCGGGTACTTGAAGGGTAGGGCAGGTGGCTGGCCCCATATGTTTGACAAAAACAATCCGCATCATAATACGCCCGAAAAAATCAATACAGCCGCGTATTATGATGTCGTCAATTTTGCCAAAAATGTAAAAATACCGGGGCATTGTGAGATGGGCTATAATGATGAAACGTGTCCGCCAACGTCCATGTTTGCATCCTATAATTCAATCACCGCGCCTAAAACACTTGATTTGTATTTGGAAACGGGACATTGGACGTATCCAGAGGAAAATGAGAAAATGACGGTTTGGTTGATAAAAAAATTGAAAGGAAATGAGTAAAATACTGAGGGGTTATGCTGCTTTCAATCGTCTTTGCTTTGTAGTTAGTACATTAGACATATCTGACAAATCACTGATAATGGTCTGTTTATCTATATCAGATAGCGTATTTGCATCCAAATCAGCTTTGATATGATGTTCTAATTGGTCAAAAGTTCCCATTATGAAGCTATCTAATTCCTCAGACGATAAACCCAACATATACGATTTAAGCAATAATTTCTTTGCTTTTTGGGTGCGTGTAGCTTGATATGTTTCTATAAATGCAGAATGATTATTGCCCATTATTTCTTTTTTTTAAAAGTTTTGTTAGATAATTAATACGATCAAGAATACTATCTATGCGTTCATCCAAACGTTTTTTTCCTTCTTTTTCTAAAAATTCTTGCTCGTTTTCTCTAATTGTTTGAAGTTGGTCATAAAGCAATTTTAAGAGATTTTTAATTTCTCGGTTGGTCATTTTCTATCGTATGTGTTGGTGAACAATGTTTGTTTCAACAAAAATAAAAACATTAATTGAAACATCAAAACTTGAAACCAAATAAATTAATCAAAACCTGTAACCGATAGCAAAATAAGGCTGCCATGCCTTCCCATTGCTCGCCTTCGCTATACTAAAAAGAAAAGGAATAAACGAAGAACGATAGCCAACAGTCAGTCCACCACTGTATATCGGTTGGCTATCGTTACCTATCAATAAGCTGGTGTGCGGCATTACAAACAGATTGTTGAATAATTGATATTGTATGCCTATTTGTGCCGTAGCAAAGGTCGTATATGCCAATGCACCTTCTCTATTACCCGCAAACGGAATATAATTGGGGCTTCTACGTCCTTCAATACCGCCGAGGTAAAAATTTTCACCATATAACTTTCCTTGCTCAATATAGGCATCGCCCAATAAAGTCCCTACATTCAATTTTGTCGAAATCGCCGCTTTTTTACTGAGGGGTATCACCGTTTCAAGGCTTGCACTCATGCGTAGAAAGCCACTAATAGCGGTATCCATTTCTGATTTAGTAATATTATTTTCAGATAGATACGTTCTGATTTCAGTATAAGATTGATTGGCAAAACCGTATTTGGCTTGTATCGTCCAAGCGTAGCCTTTTTCTGGAAAAAAGGTATTATTCAACGTGTTTTTCTTAATAAAAAGGTAGGGTGCAAGTGTAATATTACGATAATTGGTCAATTGCGACAAACTATCGGGTGTGCTGTTATCGAGATAAATCCTATCTGTCACGCGATATAAAGGCTTATGTACGAGCCTATTCCACGTCAAACCGCCGCCAAATTCGGCATCAGGACTGAGGGGGGTACTCAAAAACGCGCTCATGATATTTTGATGCCGTTTATAATTTTCTAAACGTTGAGTACCATAATATAAAGGCTCTTTAG
>JAYVKQ010000214.1:0-4596 GCA_043768285.1 Saprospiraceae bacterium
CGAAATGCGAAATGCGAAATGCGAAATGCGAAATGCGAAATGCGAAATGCGAAATTTAGGTTAAAAGTTCAGCGTCTATTATCATCATGTAGTTAGGAGTTTAGTGGTTAATAAAAGTTCAACATTACAAAGTTAATACCTTTTTTGAAACCACAAAATTTTTCTATAAAATTTAACAAAAAAATCATTTACCTTTTATTCCGCCTACAAAGCCACTATAAAATGTCTCGATGCAACCTATAAAACCCAATTTTTTTATCCCATTTGTCCAATATACTGAGGGGGTAGCTTTGCCAGAACGTTTTACTTTCCCCTTCAATTACACGCCCCATCCTTTGAGCCTTTTGGCAGCCAAAGAGTTGCAGGACTATATCCAATCCCAAGAAGAATGGTCTCATAATTTCGGATTGGATGGCAACGGTGGGGGTTTGGGCAAAATGTTTGGGGTTTTAGTCGTTCAAAATGTGCATCAAGAATTGGGTTATTTAGCGGCTTTTTCGGGTAAGTTAGCCGATAGCAATCATCATACGCGCTTTGTGCCACCCGTTTTTGATGTTTTTGAACCCAATGGGGCTTTTAGAAATGGCGAAGGTGAGATAAATCAAATCAATCAGCAAATTGAGGATTTAGAAAATGCCGAGGCATTGAGACAACTCAAAGCGCAACTGCACGCGGCAACTGCGCAAAGTCAGCATGAAGTATTAACGCAAAAAGGAATTATTATAAAAGCTAAAGCGCATCGAGATAACCAACGACAACAAGCGAGAGAAATCTTAATGGCTGCCGAACTTGAAACATTAGAAACCACACTCAATAACCAAAGTTCAAACCTCTATTACCAACTAAAAGATTTGTCCCGCGCATGGCAACGTAGGCTTGCCGATATTCAAGCACAATTAGATGTTTTATTAGAACCCATCAATGCTTTGAAAGAAACGCGTAAACAAAAGTCGGGCGCGTTGCAGCAAGTGATTTTTGATAACTATACTTTTCTTAATCAAGCGGGCGAAACGAAAAGTCTGGGAGGTATATTCTGCAACGATATACAGCCACCCGCAGGTGCAGGTGAATGTGCCGCGCCCAAATTGTTACAATGTGCTTTTTTGCACGATCTGAAACCCATTGCGATGGCAGAGTTTTGGTGGGGACAGTCGCCAAGTTCCGAAATTCGGAAACATGGCATGTTTTATCCAGCCTGTAAAAGTAAATGTGAACCGATATTGGGGCATATGCTGTCGGGTATGTTGATAGACGACAATCCTGTATATATTGCCCCTATTGTAGATTTTTATATTGAAATAGTTTATGAAGATGAGTACCTACTTATCGTCAATAAACCCGCTGAATTGCTCTCCGTGCCTGGCAAAAAGGTGGATGATAGCGTATATAGCCGCATAAAATCGCAATATCCGTTGGCAACGGGACCCATGATTGTGCATCGTTTGGATATGTCCACATCTGGTTTGTTGCTCATTGCCAAAACCAAAGAGGTACATCAACAGCTACAAAATCAATTTTTGAAAAAAACGGTTAAAAAACGCTATGCTGCCGTTTTGGACGGTTTTGTTGAGCAAGACGAGGGCACTATCACCTTGCCCTTGCGCGTAGATTTAGACAATCGCCCACACCAATTGGTCTGTTATGAACATGGCAAATATGCCCATACTGCTTGGAAAGTTGTCAAAATAATAGATAACCAAACACATATTCACTTTTTTCCAATCACGGGGCGTACGCATCAGTTGCGCGTTCATGCTGCGCATCCGCTTGGTTTGAATATGCCCATTGTCGGTGATGAATTGTATGGCACTCGCGCCGATAGGCTGTATTTACACGCCGAAAGCATTGAATTTGATCATCCGATTAGCCTTAAACGGGTGCATATTGAAATACCTGCTGCGTTTTAGTAGCTGTTTAAGTTATTTTTTTTTTAAATACTGAGTGGTCACGCTACGCATTATATATACTCTCAAACTTACTCTCAATACCCGCCTCTGGCAACACCACTTTCATATGGTGCTTCAAATGCTCAACATAATCGGTCATAATAAAATCCAAACGAAATGCCCCTATTCCATTGATAGCAATCGTATTGTCTAACCGCTTAGGATTAGCGTATTCGATGATATGTGCAATGTGCATATTGTATGCGTACCACGTCCGAACAAGCTGTTTCCACTTGGCTTTTTGATAGTGTTGCGCCGCCACCCAATCGTCTTGAGCATAACCGACAAATTCGATATGTGGCTGGTCAGATAGGAGTAAACGCACAAATTTTTGTTGATTGTTGCACGCCGAGTCAATCAAATGACCAATTATTTCTTTATTCGACCACTTTTTTGGTGAAGGTTTGATACCAGCCTCTTTGTCTTTTATTTTTAAAAGCAAAGGCTTTAAGGTATTGAGTGTGTCGCGGAGGTGTTGGGCTGTTTCTTTCATGAAATTAAGTTTAAAAATAAGGGCGAAAATAGTTAAAATACGGAGGGGGTATTTCAAGTTCCAAAAAATAGTATATTTTTGTATAAAATTACATTGTGAAAACTAAAACAATAATATCCCCTTATGCAAAACGACAAATACAGCTTCTCATTTGATACTGATTTAATAAACTTTAGATTTGACAGTGTTGGAACAAAAGGCGTTATTCCTAAACTTGTCATGTATCAAAAAATTGATGAAGACCCAGATGTTTACAACTTAGCTTTTGGCGATTTAGATGAAAATACGAATGACATTGATGATACAATTATTACAAATAATGGAGATAGTGAAAAGGTTTTGGTTACAGTTGCTTCAACAGTATTAGTATTTACCCATAAATATCCAGATGCTTGGATTGTACTTGAGGGAAGTTCAAAATCAAGAACACGCCTATATCAAATGGGTATTTCTAAATATCTGGAAGAAATTAAGAACGACTTCAATGTGTTTGGTTTAATAGGTAAAGATTGGTTCATTTTTGAGAAAAATCAACGATATGAAGCATTTTTAATACATAAAAAACATATTTAAGATGAAAAGTATAATGGAAGAACTTAATCATATAGACAATATGCCTATCATGCAAGTTGATGATAGTCTAAAAATATATAGTGAACAAAATAGATTTGCTAAAAAAAGAGAAAATGCCACAGCATTGATTAAACGGGTAGGTTTACCTAAGCCTGACCTATATACGCAACCACAAGAAGTAGAAAATTCAAATGACTTAATATCTTTTCAAGAAAAAAAAATTAGAAAGGTCTGGCATGACAATGAATGGTGGATTTCGACCTACGATGTAATTCGTTTTTTGACTAATACCAAAAATCCGTCTTCATTTTTGTCTAATTTAAAAAAAGACAATAAAGCTCTACTGCGCATTTCTCATAAATTTAAACTTTTATCAAAAGATAATAAATATAGATTTACAGTTTGTGCTACTATTGAAGATACATTTAGGGTTTTAATGGATATTCCTTCTCCTAAAGTTCAAAACTTATCGCGTTGGCTCGGTGAAATTAAAAATTCAGCATACAATGAAATACCTCAATTTCCTCGTGAGCATGAAAATAACTTGAAAAAGTAAGTCTAAAGAACAGTTAAGTTGCCTTAAATACTGAGGGGGTAGTCACTTATGCAGCTTCTTAAACTGCAAAGGCTTCTCCCCCACAATTTTCTTAAACACTCGATTAAAATAAGATAAACTCTCAAATCCACACTCAAAACATATTGTCGTAACAGATTTATCCATAAGCAACCCCTTTTTTGCTTGATTGATGCGGTATTGATTTAAAAACTCAGTAAACGTCATCAAAGTCATTTTTTTGAAATAACGACAAAAAGCGGCTTTTGATAAGTACGTTAATTTAGCCATATCTTCTACTTCAATTTTTTCTTGATAATGCTCTTCTATATATTGATAGACGCTTTTTAGGCGTTGTTGCTCCTTCAAATTGTAATGTTGCTCGATGGGTTTTGAATGGAGTAATGTATATTCATCCGATAAAGCTAAGGTTTGAAAAATATGCAACATCTCTATTAATTGCTCAAAATGCGTTAATAAATGGATGTTTTTCAAGCGTTCTCCTATAATTTGCTTTGTTTCGTTGTGAAAATGAATACCCATTTTGGCTTTTTCAAACAAGGTTTTTATGGCTGATAATTCAGGAATATTCTGAAATCCTTTATCCAAAAAATCCTCCCGCATCTGCACCACCACTTTTTGATAGGGTGCTTTGATACCATAATCAAAATTGAGGTGCGGGATATGTGGACCAATCAATATCAAATCACTGCCTTCAAATCTGCCAATATGGTCGCCTACGTGCCGTGTCCCGTCTGCCCCTTCGATATAAACCATCTCATATTCGGGATGAAAATGCCAAAAGAAAAAGTCATTTAACTTTGGTGAAAAGATGCGGAATGAACTATCGGCATCGGGTCTAATATTTTCAAAAATGAGTTTCATTAATCAATGGATAATTTACAATGGATAATGGACAATAGGCATATAAGAAACGTATATCTAAATATTTGATTTAATTACAAAATAATATTAAAATGTACTTTATGTCGTAAAATTAAATATTTAGGTCAATATAGTTCAAAAAAATG
>JAYVKQ010000215.1:0-12629 GCA_043768285.1 Saprospiraceae bacterium
TAAAATAAAATTCCAATTGTGGGTTACGAATGTTTAAAAACGGAATGTTATTCCGTTTCATTTTTATGAAAAATCTTTTTTGCACAGTCTGGTGTTCGCACCCGCACAAATAAAAGGACAGAAGGCGGCGGGTTGTCGTAAGTTTTGAGCGTAGCGGTAACTTACGACTTCTTGCCACAAAGCACAGAAGCCAAAATGCCCAAAAACACTGAGGGGTTAAATACACCACAACCGCTTGATTATCAACAAGATAGCCAAGCGGTTGTTAGTTAAAATATCGCAAAGGTTTATTTCTGTGCAGGATGCTTCCCATCAAGTAATAAAATACGACGAATATTGACAACGCCCGACCTATTCAAATAAAGGGCTTGTTCAGTAGCGCGACCAATATCCGTGATGCCCAAAATATGTAAAAAATCATCTGACCACATAAAATGTTCTCGCCAAATCATGGCTCGCGGATGATATAAGGGAACTTTTTTGCGGGTAATTGGGTCTAAGGCTTCTGTTTTTATGTATTTATGGCCATTGCAACCACCACAAGCAGACGCTAAATTATCCACATCATCCGTACCATCTTTAACAGTAGGAATAATGTGTTCTCCAACATACGGTTGCAAAGAGAACGCCATAGGTGAAAGGCAATATTCGCATAAATGCCCCGCCCTTTCAAAGACGAATTGTTTTATTTTAGGCGTGAGCATTAAGGGAATTAAGATGCAGTTGGCTCATTACAGTTTCTAAAGAGACTCCTCTCAATTGCGACAATTCAAGTAGATATTGGAGTCTTTTCGCGTTTTGCGCTTCCATTTTATCTACCAATTTCAAAAATGCCTTATTTTCATCAGGGGTCATGGTTTCGTTTTCTAATTTTTCAACCATTTCGGTATAACGTGCTTGTAGTTTCTGCGGAATAGTTTGGTTGATAGCTTTCAAAAGTATGGTTTCCTGTTCAGAAGCATAAGGCGTTTTTCTACGCGCTACTAATTGCCCAAGTTTTTGCATAAAAAGTTCTATTTCAGTGGTTTCCAAAGAAGAAACGCCTAAAATTAGGTCATCAATACCCAAATTATGGACTGTTTTATGCGTACTTACCATTTTATATTATTTTTACTTTTACAAAGTTAGTTAAAAATCTTGTTTTTATCCAAATTTTTATTTCAAAAAAAGGTATCCTGTTCGCTTCAACCTCGTGTTGTTGATAGCCAAGCGGTTGTGGTTTTAAATAATCCTGTTCGCTTAAGCGTTCGCAGGGGTTGTCGGAAGTAATTGATAAAACGGTCACTTCCAACTTCTTGCCACGCAGCACAGAAGCCAAAACGCTCAAAAATACTGAGGGGGTAGCCTTCGGTTAAAATAGTAGTAGGTGGACAAGCTGTAAGTCACCACGCCGTTCAAGACTTAGAGCAGCAACATTGTGGGTAGCGGAAGACTTGAAAGTACGGTTTAAAACAACTCAATGGGGTTTATCGTCAAAAAATCTTGCCAGGGTAAGCCCGTTTGACCCACTAATAACAGTTTATCAGGCTGAAATTGTCGGCGAAAACTGTCCATACCCGACATATTACCTCTTAGCGTACTGCTTTTGACTTCGAGGGCTACTGTTTTGCCTCGATACTCCATAATGAAATCTACCTCATCATTGCCTTCACGCCAATAATACAAACGGAAGCCTTCTTGTCGGGCATAATTGACCAAATGTGCGCCTACTGCCGACTCCACAATACGCCCCCATTGGTCAGGTTGTTGGCTCATTTCTAAAAAGGACGAAGGATGCAAAGCAGCAATTAGAGCAGTATTATGCACCTGAAATTTAGGGCTTGATAATCGCTGGCGCAAACGGTCTCCCGCATATTTTTCTAAGCCACACAGCAAACCTGCGGAATCCAATAGGTCGAGATAATGCGCCAATGTGGTTGTATTGCCCGCATCTTGTAGTTGTCCCAACATTTTATTATAAGACAACAACTGACCTGAATAGAGGCAACCCAATTCAAACAAACGCCGCAAAAGGGCGGGCTTATCTACACGCGAAAGTGAGAGAATATCGCGCGAAATGCTGGGTTCAATAAGTGCGTCATGGACGTACCTTTTCCAGCGGCTTTCATCATGGACAAGGCTCGCCGTGCCTGGATAACCGCCAAACCAAGCAAATTGGTCTGCCGTCCAATCAAAAGCCGTTTTCATTTCGCCGTATGACCAATGCCCTAAATAGGTGAGTTCAAAACGCCCCATCAGCGATTCGGTCAGCCCTTGTTGGAGCAATAAGCGCGAGGAACCCAATAGAATAACCTTCAAAGTGACCTTATTGCGGGTATCACTATCCCATTGCGCTTTGACCGTTTCGCTCCAATGCGCAATTTTTTGAATTTCGTCAATGGCTAATATAAACTCGGACGTGCCAGATTGTCGGAAACGCTGACGCGCCACTTCCCATTGCTGTTCGAGCCAACTATTGTTGCTATTGGCAACGCCATCGGCAGAAATAAAATGATAAGGCACGTTTGACGCGTGCAGTAATTGCTCAACAAGTGTCGTTTTACCCACTTGACGGGGTCCAACTAAGACTTGCATAAAGGCGCGTGGCTCGGTTATGCGCTTGATAAGTGATTGAAAATGAATACGTTGGAACATAGTTCAATTTTTTACTCAATATATTGAGCAAAAATACTCAATATATTGAGAATTTTCGCTCAATGCTTTATGTATCTTCAAAATTGCGTTGTTTTATCAGTATGAAATACCTTTGTCGGGTACTTACAGCAGCAACATTGTGGGTAGCGGAAGACTTTGAAAGGACGGGGCAAAACGGAATGTTCCTTTTATAAAATAATTGTGGCATTTACTGGGGGAGCTAATTTTTAATAAAACATGGACTCTTTAATATTTACAACCCTTCGAGTCTTCCAAAATCTTGAAGGTTTGATGTTACATGATTTTATTTTCATATTTATTTGATGCGTGATGTATTAATATGGACATCTGCCCATTGCCAAGCGGCTTCAAATTCGGCTTGTATTTTGTCAGCTTCTGGCAATTTATTTTGAGCTTTGAGTGCTTCTGCCAAACCTTTTAATGCCCAGCCGTTTTTGCGATATGTTTTCAAATCTTCTCTATATACTTCTTCAGCTTTTGCATATTGTTTTGCATTCAACAGTACTGCCCCCAAATGATGCCTAACGCTAAAAAACCAATCGGGTGGTTCATTATAATTCAAGCGATTTTCAATGTCAATGGCTTGGTTAAGTAGATTGATGCTCTCTTTGTATTTTTTTTCGCTGTCTAAAATTTCACCTTCCAACACTTTTTGAGCAATATCTAATAAATCAGAAACTGAATTGATATTCCAAATCGTCAATTTTTTCAAACGGTCATCTTTTGATAGATTTTTGAGGCTTTTTAAGGCTTCTTTGGCTTCTGAAATTTCACCTTTACCTAAATGTGCCATACCCTGTGCGTAAAAATGGACGGCGCGGGGATACACCAATGCCGTATCTTCGGGTATTTTTAATCTTAAAATTTTATCCCACAAACCAAATTTAATAGCAATATGATAGGGGATGGTGAAATAATGTTGTAAAGTTGCCCAATCGGGATTCTTCATCACCTCTTTATCGGTGTGTTCTGCAACTTTTTCAGCCCCTAATAGAGCATTTTTACTGTTCCCTTCCAAGGTAGCAGTGGCGGCAATAAAATGATAATTGTGTGGAAAATATGCCAACGGATACACCCCTTGTGCATGGCAAGCGGTGAAATAATGGCTGTCCACTTCAACGGCTTTTAGGTTTGCTAAAGTACCATTGTGATAGTCACCTGTTCGGATATAAATATGCGAAGGCATGTGCACCAAATGTCCTCCTGCGGGAACTAATGTAGCGAGTTTTTCAGCACTTTTATTACCCCGTTCTGGTGTCAAGGACGCTTCAACGGCATGAATATAAAAGTGATTTGCTCCTGCGTGATTGGGATGTTTAGCCAATATTCCCTCTAAAATAGAGAGAATTTCGGTTGTCCAAGCCTTTGGCAAGCCATCTTTTGCCCATAAATCCCAAGGATGGCAGTCCATGACAGACTCGACGTAAAGCGCACTAATATCTTTATCATCGGGGAATTGTTGATATACTTTTTTCATAGCAACCGCATAAGCACTATCTAAATGCGTTCGGGACTCTGGAGGGGTGGCTTCATAGCGAGCAGAAAGTGCTTGAATTAAGGCTTTTTCTTTTTCCGTACAGTTGTTGACGAACTGTAACGCTTTTTTTGAAGCTGTGTAAGCCCTTTGATAATTATCATTTTCCATACCGCCGTTGTAATTCGGTCCTAACACATAGGCATAACCCCAATGACATATTGCACAAGTAGAATCTAATTTAATCGCTTGATAAAATGAGCGTGCCGCTTCTGCATGGTTGAACCCATAAGCGAGCATTAAGCCTTGTTTGAAATACTTTTCAGCTTCTTTGTTGGCTGTTGTTATTGGGAAATCAATGCCACTAAGCCCTTCAAATAAAGGTGCCTTTTTATCGGACTTGTACCAGTCAATGTCAGTCGTTTTAGCACGACACATGGTCATTTTATTTGTTGCTAAAACATCCGTTCGACTCGTATCGGCGTTTTTATTGCGACAAGCAATTAACAGGGTAAAAATAAAGAACAGAAATGATATTGTTTTCATGGTTTTTATTGATTTAGTTAAAAATAAAGACAAAGGTTAATTAGTTTTTTGAAAAAATCAATATAAATACTTTTTTGACTAAAAAAACATTATAATATTTGATAAAATCCTTTTAACTCTGTTCGCTTAAGTGTTCGCAGGGGTTGTCGGAAGTGTTTAGTGCAACGGTCACTTCCGACTTTTTGTCACGAAGCACAAAAGCCAAAACGTCCAAAAATACTGAGGGGGCATATACACCACAACCGCTTGATTATCAACAAGATAGTCAAGAGGTTGTTTGTTCAACAGCAATTCCGTATATGACAAATTAGGAACACAGATGACACGGACAAAACGGATTTACACGGTTTTTTTTCCAATTAGACATAAACAAATCCGTGTAAATCTTATAAAATCTGTGTTCCATATATGTCATATACGGAATTGCTGTTTGTTCAAACTAATTCAATTGTCCAATTTATAGATTTCAACCGATTTGCAACATCGTGCAAAGACCCGCTCGGCAGCGGTATTCGCTGGATTGTGCTGGTGTCGGTTTCCAAACCGATACGGACTATGTAAGGGGTCTCATATCTTTGTAACATTAAAAAGAGAGCATAGGTGTTTATCAAACGGTAAACACCTATTGTTATTAATGAAAAATCTCTATATTTGTTAAAAAATTACCCGCTTTTATCTTAGAAAGACTTGGTCGCTAAAGGTGTATTATACATATAGAAACCAAATCCATAGAATTGATAAATACAAGCAATTGAGATTCTATTATTGACTGATGTTACGCAAAGATAACTAACCACACTCTTTAAGGCTTGGGCAAAAGGGTAAACAATATCACGGCTTTAGCCAAGCATCTTATAAGGTGCACGGCTATAAGAACTATGGTAATCTTTGTTGTGGCAAAAGTAACGTACCCAACTAAAAGTATTTGACCCGTACCTTTATGACCCACCTGGAGCACTATCTCTTGTCGTCGGTAGGCTCGTCAGATTTTTAAAATTCGACACGTCTATTCTTGTCCCGTTGCTGCGCTACAGTTTATGACCAAAGCTGATGAAAGGGGAAATAGTGGCGTAAAAAATGTTTTATACTGAGGAGGTTCTTAAAAAAGGCTTTGTATTATTTTGCGATTTATAAAAAGTATTACCTTGCGACAAAATTGAGAAAGATGAGTCAAATTAAAATAAAGCATTTCGGACCTATCAAAGGTGGCTACCAAGAGAATGATGGTTGGTTAGACATCAAAAAAGTAACCGTTTTCATTGGCAATCAAGGAAGCGGAAAAAGCAGTGTTACTAAACTGATTTCGACGATGAAATGGATTGAAAAAGCTTTGATACGAGGGGACTTTAAAGATAGTTTTTTGATAAAATACAATCGTTTTAAAAAACATTGCGAATATCAAAATATTGATATGTATCTAAAAGATACAACCGAAGTAGCTTATAAAGGTACAGCTTATGCAATTACTTACATTGCAGGCAAATTGCTGGTTGAAAAAAATATTGAGAATGGCTATCAAGTTCCCCAAATCATGTATGTACCTGCCGAAAGGAATTTCGTTAGTGCTGTTAAAAACATTCGGACTTTAAAAGGTTTACCACAAACCCTTTATACTTTTTCCGAAGAATTTTTTGAGGCGTCTGAGCATCTGAAAGGTAAATCTATTGAGTTGCCCATCAATAAAGTGAGATTTGAATACCAATCGTTGAACAAAACAGCCTATATTGTAGGTGAAGATTATAAAATTCAATTATCCGCAGCATCAAGCGGGTTTCAATCTTTTGCACCCATTTTTATTGTCTCCCGATATTTAGCATTGTCTATCAATCAAGAACAAGATGCTTCTGTCAAATCGCTAAGTCTCGCCGAAGAACAGCGTATGAAAAAAGAATTAGAGCAAATATTACTCATCAAAACGCTGTCAGAAGATTTAAAAAAGGCAGCTTTAGAGATTTTATCAAAGCGGTTCAAAAATTCATGTTTTATAAATATTGTTGAAGAACCCGAACAGAATCTATATCCAAATTCTCAAAGGTTAATATTAAATAGTCTGTTAGAGTTCAACAATAAAACAGAAAGCAATCAATTGATTTTAACAACGCACAGTCCTTATATTATTAGTTTTTTAAGCATAGCGATACAAGGCAATTATTTAAAAGGAAAAATTGGTGTTGATACTGAGGGGGTTAAATATTTAGACCGTTTAGACAAAATTGTGCCTTTAAAATCCCTTGTTGCGGCGTCTGATGTCGTGGTGTATCAATTAGATGATGCAGGTAATATTCAAAAACTTCCTAATTACGAGGGTATTCCTTCTGATGATAATTATTTGAATGCCTCATTGGCAGAAGGCAATCAACTATTTGGTTCACTGATAGAGATAGAACAAGAATTATGAGTATTGATTTTTTCAAAACGAATTGTCAGACCATTACTAATGCACAAAGATTTGGTATTTGTGATGATGAAGACAGTAGCGTTAAAACGCCTGCTTACATCAATACCGATGATGACAGCAAATGGATAGCTGTTGTTGTAAACGACGCTTCAAAGGAAGTCGTATTTACAGCAATTGACAATTGTATTGATATATTTCGTGAAAATGGCGATATGGATAGCCGTTGCGATGTGATGCTTACTTGCACCGATAGTCTACTTTTAGTAGAATTAAAAAATAAAAATGCTGATTGGCAATCATCGGGTATAGACCAAATTGAAGCTACACTCATTCGGCTTATAGAAAATCACGAGGCGTATTATTACAGTTTCAAAAAACGAAAGGCTTATGTCGCTAATAAAAGACATCCTAAGTTTCAAGTCGTTGAAAACGCCAAAATACGCCGATTTCAAACTAAATATAAGATATGGCTTGACTTACAAGCAACGATAAAAATATAGACATTCCGTAACATCTATCCGCTGGCAACCCGCTGGCAAACGGTGTTCAATTTTTAGGAAAAGTGTGCGGGTTTGTGTAAGACTTTAACGGAGTGGTGTCTTACATATTTGCAGCCGAGCCACCAGACGTTTGAAATACTGAGGGGGTATATAAACAACAATCGCATAATTTGTTACGAGCCAACAAATCATGCGATTATTTATATAAAAGAAAACAAACAAGTATTAAGCCACCAAATCCATCTCCACTTTCAATTTATCAAAATTACCACCAACCATAGGCACAAGCGGCAAACGCAAATTATTCTCACACAAACCCAATATACTCACAGCCGCCTTAATACCTACTGGATTGCCTTCGGCATATAGCAACGGATGCACATCGTGAAGCAAATCATTGTAGCGGCGCGCAATGGCGTAATGGTTTTTCAAAGCCGCATCCACCATGCCTGAAAATTCTTTTGGGTGCGAGTTGGCTATGACGGATATAACGCCATCACCACCGCAAGCAATCATGCCCAAAGTGATTTGGTCGTCGCCCGATAGGCAGAGGAAATCCTCCGAAGGGCGGTGCTTGATGATATATTGCGCTTGCACCAAATTGCCCGATGCTTCTTTTACGCCCACAAATTTGTTGCTCACTTCGGCAATGCGGCACACCGTTTCGGGTAGCATATTGGACGAAGTACGCCCTGGCACGTTGTATAAAATGACGGGCACTGGCGATACTTTAGCCACTTCAACATAATGGCGATATATGCCCTCTTGCGTCGGCTTATTGTAGGCGGGGCTACTCGATAGCACAGCCGCCGCACGGCGCAAATCAACCGATTGTAGGCGTTCTAATAAGTGCGAAGTGCTGTTTGAACCAAACCAACCTGCGACCACAGGCACGCGCCCATTCGATGTATCAATCGTAAAATCCAATACTTGCTGACATTCTTTACTGGTCAGCGTTATGGCTTCGCCCGTTGTGCCGAGCGAGACGATATAATTCACGCCGCCTGTTATGACGTGTTCGATAATGCGCTCTAAGGCTTCCCAATCAATCTCAGAATTGGCTTTGAAAGGTGTAATTAAAGCCACACCCGTTCCTCTAAACTGCGGATAACTCATCTTGGTTCTTAGTTATTTTGGCGACATGATAGTCCACCAATTTTATAAAATGTGGCAAATTGTTTTTTGCCGAACTTATCATCATATCGTAGTGTTCAAACGTTGGATTGAACGCCCCAATTTTAAAACGCGCCTTGCAGAGGGTAGCGATATAGCCTAAAGGCAAATTATCACCCAAGTATAGCGCATACATCAAGTCAAAAGTTTCATTTAGAAAAGCATCCACCTCCGCACTTTTGGGTATGCCACGCCAATCCACCTCTTTTTTCGAGAAAAAACGCCCATAAGTATTCGGTTTTTCTGTCAGATTGTAAAAACCTAAAAGGGTGATACGTTTACCCATATGGCGCAATTTTTCAGCAAACTGCTCAATTGCCTTCCTATTATCGAGGGGTGTTGCATCGTATATGATGGCAACTGTTTTCGCATTTGTGGGCGAAAGCGTAGGCAATGGTTTGTTTTCAAGGCGTTTGTTTTGTAAAATTTGGTTGTGTAGCTTTTGCCGCAAGCGGCTAATCAGTCTCATTGTATGTAGTTTTGGTTAATAAAGATTGTTTTAACGTAGTCGTTTACCTGAATTCATCTTAACTTTTAACGTATTCATGGCATGGAAAGTATCTAACGCTACTTTGGGACGATAGATTTGTTTTTCATGCTTGGCATCAAGAGAGGGCTGTTTTTAATTTTATAAGTGGCTGGACAAAATTATTTTGCAATACCTTTCCAAAAGTTGCAAACTTTTGGAAAGGTATTGCAAGTTGATAATCAATATATTACGAATAAATTGACCCCTCAGTATTTTGCTAAATAATTTTGTCCAACTACTTAGTATAAAAAAAATTCATTTTTTTATACCATAAAATTAAAAACCTTCTTGGATTTTTTTTCAAATATTTATTACCTATTATTCACCGACAACTTGCTCATAAGACCCCATCGCGCTGTATTTTTCAATCCGTTTATCCACTAAATCGTCAGCACTGAGGGGTGTCAGTTCTTTCAAAGCATTTATAATCCATTTTTTCAGAGTTGTTGCCATTTCTTCGGGGGCGGTATGTGCGCCACCGAGAGGTTCTGGAATAATGCCATCTACCAAACCAAAGCTGTGCATATGTTCGGCAGTGAGTTTTAAGGCTTCGGCGGCTTGCTCCTTATAGTCCCACGAGTGCCAAAGGATAGAAGAACAAGACTCGGGCGAAATGACCGAATACCACGTATTTTCGAGCATATACACCCTATCACCTAAGCCAATACCGATTGCGCCACCCGAAGCCCCCTCGCCTATCACGACGCATACAATCGGTACGCGCAATTGTGCCATTTCAAAAAGATTACGCGCAATGGCTTCCGCTTGACCGCGTTCTTCGGCTTCTAATCCTGGATTAGCCCCTGGCGTATCAATCAAGCAGACGACGGGAAAATTGAAACGCTCTGCCATTTTCATCAAACGCAAAGCCTTTCGATAGCCTTCGGGGTTAGCCATACCAAAATTGCGATATTGACGCATTTTGATATTGATACCCTTTTGATGCCCAATGACGACAATCGTTTGCCCGTCCAACTCCGCCAAACCACCTACAATCGCTTTATCATCCGCATAGTGCCTATCGCCGTGTAGCTCTATAAACTTTTGACACATTTGCTGTACATAAAACAAAGTATAAGGACGCTCAGGATGCCGCGATAGTTGCACCCTATCCCAACCGCTTAGATTGGAATAAATTTCTTTATATTTATCTTTAATTTTGTTATCCAACTCAGCGACCATAGGCGCAACATCAATTTCGCCCTGTTCGCCGATTTGTTTCACTTTTTCCAACTGTTCATATAGCGTTTCAAGGGGTTTCTCAAAGTCTAAAAATACCATATAATAACGTGTATTTAGGAGTGAGTATTGAGATATTTAAAGTGCTGGTTTTCAATATTTTATTATCTAATTTTTCCATGATTGTCAAAGATAGAATACCTAATAAGAAAGGATAGAAAAAATAGGATATGGAATAATGAAAACAATAAAAGGCAAAGATATAAATACCCCTCAGTATTTTGATGCTTCAAGGGGCTATTATCACTTTTTTATAGGAAAAATAAAAAAACAAGGTAAGATAAAAATCTATTTACTGTATATTTATTACCTTTAATTCTGATATGAAAATCAAACTGGTATGATACAATTTGACGCAAAACGCTGGTTTTTTTTAACCAGTTTACCTTTTTTAATTTTACAAACGATATTTAGTTACTTATATCGTACCCCCTCCGTATCCATACCCATTCACGATACCTATTTTGTCGTGTCGCGTAGCATGATATTAATGTTACTATTTTTTTTCCTAAACTTTTTAGCCATTATCTATTGGACGATGGAAAAAATGAACCGACAACTGCACAAAGGCTTGAGTAAAATTCATTTTGGGGTCACTGTTTTATCAATACTTATTTTAATATTTGGCATGGTAATTTCCAGATTTTTTATCATATCTGATAGTCCGAATGTTAAGGAGGTGTTATTTGATTTTGTTAGGTTGACAGAGATTACCAAAGTGTCCGTTTTCTTATTAATTTTCGGTCAGATTTTATTTATTTTTAATTGTATGTTAAAATTAATTAGAATTAGGTAGATAACAAAAAGAATAACATACATTTGTAGTAACCAAACAAAATTTAAGCGTCCAAAGAACGTTATATATTATAACACGAAATTTTTCCACCAAAAAGATTAAGTTGTTTAACTATGAAGCAGATAAAAAACGTCGCTTTCATCCTGCTGTTTTCTTTAACAACATTATGCGCTTGGGCAACTGCACCGACAGCCCTTATGCAAGTTGACTCCTCTATTCCTAAAGTTTTTACTTTGGGTCAATATGACGGTTCCCCTTTCGAGCGCATGAAAAAAGATTACGAAACTACACTGGCTACCGCTTGTAAAAACGATTACGAAACCGCCTACTATTTGTGGATTCAACTTTTGAAGAAAATGGAAACCCATGCTTCAAAACGCAACTTCGACATGAATGGTATCAAATTATGGTTACACGTATTTTGGAGTAAAGATGGTGCCGTTGATTACATTGCTTTTCATGCAAAACCCACTTCACGTAACTTCAACAATGCTGAAATGACAGCTTTTTTGAATGATTTTGCCAAGGAATACGTATCGCCTTTAAAGCATGACAAGTCTTACTCTAATTACAGTACGGCAAGTTTCCCAGTTATGGTCGAGAAGGCAAGTGCTACGGGTGATGTCAATATGAAATCGCCAACGGGCAATCGCAATGCAGGTCAAAAAAAGTAATTTTTTGTAGAAAATGATATAAAAAAGCCGTGATGTAGCATACACACGGCTTTTTTCGTTTATATTATCCTCCATCTATTTTACGGCTAAAGGACATTTGTTTGATGGCTTTTTTGAACTTTTTAGCACTCTTTAAGGTTTTATAGACAATGCAAAAAGTGGGTTCAAACCCAATATTACAATTTTATGCACATAATTTAAAACTGTAAAAAAAGGTTGAAAGATTTTAAAGATTTACTAAATCTTAAAAAAAATCAGTAAATCTGTGCTTTAAAAGTACAAACTTGTCTTACACCTAATTTAATCAACAATTTAAAACTCTTACACAATGTTTAGTGGTTTAATGATAATATCTATGGTTATGTCTGTAGTGGGTATGCTCGTCAGCAACCGCTTACAGAGCAAATTTCAATATTACAGTCAAATTGGTTTGGGTAATCGTATGAGTGGTAAAGAAATAGCCGAAGCCATGCTACGGCACTACGGTATTGTAGATGTTAAAGTACAAATGGCGCAAGGCTTTTTGACCGACCACTATAACCCCGCCGACAAAACGGTTAATCTGAGCGAAACAGTGTATAATGGGCGCAGTGTATCGTCGGCAGCCGTAGCTGCACACGAATGTGGTCACGCTGTGCAACACGC
>JAYVKQ010000216.1:0-8114 GCA_043768285.1 Saprospiraceae bacterium
TATTTTTTTACCGTAAAACATTCCAAAAGTTTATAACTTTTGGAATGTTGATATAACTAATCAACGCTCGACTCTATAGGATTCGCACATTATAAGCACATTTACGTGCGAATCCTACGGATTCGTTGGCAAAAAGGCATTAATTTTTTCTATAACCGTACAAATCCTAACGGATTTGTTGGGTTTGAACCTATTATTCGCATTATTCTTCGTTATCCGTTATAAATTATTCATTATTATATGCCAAAATATTCCACCTTGTCGTCTGTTCAATCCGATGTAAGAAGCGGAAAGACAAGTATTTTGCAAGTTGTAGAATACTATCTTAGTCGCATTGAAGCTACCCAGCAACTCAATGCTTATGTGGAAGTATATGCCGAAGAAGCAGTACAAAAAGCTATCGAATTGGATAAAAAATACCGTCATCATCCCGACCAAGTGGGCAAACTATTTGGCGCAGTCATCAGTCTTAAAGATGTCATTTGCTACAAAGACCACGGCGTGACGGCTGCATCCAAAATACTGAGGGGGTTCACTTCCGTCTTTTCTGCCACTGCCGTTGAACGACTTTTATCCGAAGATGCTATCATTATTGGACGCACCAATTGCGACCAATTTGCTATGGGTAGCGACAATTCCAATTCCGTATATGGCGTGGTGAAAAATGCAGCGGACGAAACGCGGGTAGCGGGCGGGTCGTCGGGCGGGTCGGCTGTATCCGTACAATCAGATACGTGCTTAATGGCTTTAGGTTCAGATACGGGCGGGTCGGTGCGGCAACCTGCGGCGTGGTGCGGTGTGGTAGGTTTTAAACCTACATATGGGCGCATATCGCGGCACGGCTTGTTGGCATATGGCTCAAGTTTTGACCAAATTGGGGTTATCTCACAGTCAGTCGAAGACGCGGCTTTATTACTCGAAATCATGGCAGGGGCAGATGAATATGATGCTACGGCAAGCCCTCACGCGGCAGATAAATATAGCGATTTCGATAAAAAAAATACTACACAATATAGAATAGCTTATTTTGATAAAGCCTTAAACGCCAATGGTTTAGATAAAGAAGTTTTAGAAAAAACAGAAAAATCTATCGAAATACTGAGGGGGGAGGGTCATATAGTGGATAGCGTTTCTTTCGATTTATTGGATTATATTATTCCCGCTTATTACGTACTGACAACCGCCGAAGCCTCCACCAATTTGAGCCGCTATGATGGTATCCGCTATGGCTATCGCAGCGACAACGTCACATCGCTTGACGATACTTACAAACGCTCGCGCACGGAGGGGTTTAGCGAAGAAGTGAAAAGACGTATCATGCTTGGTGCTTTCGTTTTAAGTTCGGGCTATTATGATGCCTACTACGCCAAAGCTCAACAAGTGCGCCGATTAATAGCGGAACGCACTTTCGATATATTCAAAGACTACGACTTTATACTGATGCCCGCCGCCCCTACGCCTGCCTGGAAAATTGGCGACAAATCAGACGACCCTGTGATGATGTATTTGGCAGATATATTCACCGTGCAAGCCAATATGGTGGGTATTCCCGCTATTGCTTTACCGATTGGCAATAACACCGAAGGTTTACCAATCGGATTACAATTTATGGCTAATAAATGGGCAGAGCAAGAATTATTAAAATTCGCCCATTATTTTACCCAAATAATGCCCAATTAATAAATTTTATTGCTAATTAAAAACTAAGAAACGAGACAAGAATAAATGTATGCCGCAATTCCGCATATGACATATTTGGAATACAGATAACGCGAATTTTATTAGATTTACATGGATTTGTTAATATCTAATTAGAAAAATTAGCGAAAGTCAGTCTAATCAGCCAAATCTGTGGTCTACTTATGCCCTATACGGAATTGCTGAGATGTTTGATATAAGATATACAATATGATGATTATCAGTGTATTGTAAAAACTAAAACAATCGATTCTTTATATTTGCTTGCTTAACATATACTGTAGCCTACCACTTTATAAAATAACTATAATACCTAACCATGCTTAAACAGAACCTAACTTTTGCCTTTTTTATAGCGTGCAGCATCTCTCTTTTTGCTCAAAATACCTCGCCCAAACGGGAGTTTAGAGCCGCATGGATTGCCCACGTTTCTAATATTGACTGGCCCACTTCTAAGACGCTGACCGCTGACCAACAACGCAGTGAGTTTGTCAATATGTTGAATGAGCTTAAACTATCGGGCTTCAATGCCGTAGTGATGCAAGTACGCCCTTCGTGCGATGCCATATACCCAAGCCCTTACGAACCGTGGTCAGAATGGCTGACGGGCACACAAGGCAAATCGCCCGGCTATGACCCCTTAAAGTTTATGATTGAAGAAACCCGTAAGCGGGGTATGGAGTTTCACGCATGGTTCAATCCCTATCGCGCTTTGACGAATATTAACTCTACCAATGTTGATACAGGTCATGTTTCTAAAAAGCATCCAGAATGGGTCATACCATATAGCACCATTGGTTTCTTAGACCCAGGTTTGCCCGATGTGCGCAGCTATGTGACGACTATTATTATGGATGTGGTGCGCCGCTACGATATAGACGCGGTGCATTTTGATGATTATTTTTATCCCTATCCTGTTACTGGCTTTACGATAAATGATAATACAACTTTCCAAAATCATGCACGCGGCTTTACGGATAAAAATAATTGGCGGCGCGACAATGTGGATGTATTGATAAAAATGGTAGGTGATAGTATAAAAAAAGCAAAACCTTATGTCAAATTTGGTATATCGCCCTTTGGCATATGGCGCAACAGTGGCAGCGATGCTACAGGGTCCGCCACCAACGGTTTGCAAAGCTATTCGGATATATTTGCCGATTCGCGCAAATGGATACAGCAAGGTTGGTTGGACTATATCGCCCCACAATTGTATTGGAGTATTGGCTTCACGGTGGCACGTTATGAGGTTTTAGTGCCATGGTGGGCTAATGTGGTCGGCAATCGCCACCTTTATATTGGTCAAGGCATTCATCGAATAGGTACTACGAGTGACCCAAATTGGACAAACCCCAGCGAAGTGCCTAAGCAATTTAGGCTCAACCGAAGCACCCCCTCAGTATCAGGCAGTGTTCATTTTAGTGCGCGGCAAGTGATGAAAAATTTATTGGGTTTTCAAGACAGTTTGCGCAATCATATTTATAACCGCCCCGCTTTGATACCCGCTATGCGGTGGATGGATAGTATTCCACCGCTTGCGCCAACGAATTTAGCTGCGACAATTAACAATGCGCAAACCCAAGTAACATTGTCATGGAACCGTCCCAACACGGCGGCTGATGGCGGCAGAGCAAGTTATTATGTTGTCTATCGTTTTTTGAAAGGCGATATTATTGACTTGACCCAAATGGCGGCTATTCGCCATATCACACCTACGGATACCACATCTTTTACGGATATATATGCCAATCCGAGTGCATTTGTATATGTCGTGACGGCGGTGGATAGGCTGCACAACGAAAGTGCCCCATCCAATAGCGCGAATGTGGGCATTACTAAAACGGCAGAGCAAGCCGAGTTTTCAAGCCGCTTGTTGCCGAATTATCCCAATCCATTCAGTGATGTGACGACTGTGAAATATGAATTGAAACAAGCGGGTATGGTGCATATCAAAGTATTCAACGTCAATGGCGCACAAATAGCGACTTTAGTGAATGAGCTAAAAACGGAAGGCATTTATGAAACGGAATGGCACGTGGGTGATGTCATCAGTGGGACTTATATATGTACAATGCAGGTGAATGGTGTGGCTGTTTCTTCACAACGTATGGTGATAGTAAAATAATAATAGACTAAAGGTTTCGTAAACGAAAAAGATGAATAATTTACTTGATTTTGGTTTTTCTTAAAAAATCAAAATCAAGTAAATTATTCACCCTTTTCGTTTACGAAACCACTATATCAACTTTAACAAGTTATTTTGAAGTGTTATTAAATAAATTTGCATCAAAGCAAAAACGCCCTTTACTTTGCACCTTTTAATGTGTTTATAGGGCAAAATATAAAAAGTGAAAGTTAATTTTCCATTATCAGATTTAGAACTCAATATAGAAGACGACGTGGTAGCCGAAGCGGAATTGCTGGCAGCTCCTACTTTGCAAGAAGTTGAAAAAAATTTATGGATTGCCAGTTTTGACGATGAAGTAGAAACGGAAATTCAGATTTCGGGTGTGCGCGTAAAGCAATTTACTTGTGGCTGCCCCATATTTAAAAAACATACTGTTTGCCCGCATATAGCGGCATCGTTATTAGCTTTATTGAAAAAAAAGCAAATATTGATGGACGCAAAAGTGGCAAAAAAAGCGGTTACCCAAAAAGCCATTGAAGCTCCTATCAAACTCACCATTCCGCACATATTAAAGCGCACCGACCCCGCGCAACTCATTGAGTTTATTGCCGACTATGCCCGCAACGACAAGCAATTTGCCCTTGCCTTGAAAACCCGTTTCACGGCTGACTTATCAGCAGGGAATTTTGTAGAGCAATATAAATCATTGATTGACAACACGTTGAAAGCAGCTAAAAACCCACACGGGAAACTAACTCCTAAAGGGTGGGCGCAGTTTTTCACGATGCTTGACGAGTTGCGACAGAAGGCAGAAGGACATTACAAAAGCGGCGAATTGAGTAAAAGTTTTGAGCTATTAAAATTGACCATGCCCTTATTGCACCGATATCTACGCCCCTACGATACCCCAAAAGTAAAATTGGAAAAAAGGCAGTTACAATTCGTTGAAATACTGAGGGGGTATAGCCAAGTGCTTGTTTCGCCCGAATTATCGGAACAGATATGGGATTTTGTGGTTCAAGAATTTTCTAATAATGCCAAATATCCTTTTGCAATTCCGCTTTTCGATTGGTTGTTGGTATATGCTGATACTAAACCGCGTGTGGATAAAATAGTGCAAACGCTTGATAATCAAGTCGTTGCTACGCGAGGGCATTTTGATATTCAAGATAGATTATTGACTCAAAAAATACAAGTCTTGCAAAAAAGTGGGCGCGTGGACGAAGCCAGTACCATGATATTGGGATCGGCGCAAAATCCCGAAGTCTTGTTTTTTGCTGTTCAAAATTCAATAGATACCGGCGAGTGGATTTTAGCCAAAAACCTTTGCCAAAATGGATTGAATATTTTCAAAAATAACACACCGGTCATTGAGCAAATCGAAGAATATCTATTGACGATTGCCCAAAAAGAGTTTGATACTGAGGGGGTACTCACTTATGGCGAAAAACGCTTTTTATCTTCTCTCAAAATGGGATATTACAATTTGCTCAAACGCTATCGAATGCCTGTCGAAAAATTAAAATTCATAGTACAAAGTGTTGAAAATCAACAATATAGAATTGAAAAACGCGATGCATTAGCCGCTATTTATTTTACAGAAAACGCTTTTGACAAGCTGATAGAACTCATTGACAATATCCAATCCTTTGAACTATTAAGACGATATGGCATGGATCTATGGGCAATCGATAAGCAAAGATGTATTGATTTGCATAAGAAAATCTTGTATGAATACCTCTACGTGCATTTAGGTCGCCCGCCAGCCCAACGTATCCGCAGCGTTTTAGAACACCATATTGAGCGCAATGGTAAAGACTTAGCCGAAACCATGATGACCCAATTTAAAATAGATTTTCCAGAACGATATTCTCTCAAAGAAGAATTAGAGAATATGATAGTCGAGATGGATAAAAAGACTTTGCGGCAATCGTAGTGTTGTTACTAACCCCATAAGGGAACATGCTTGGCACGATGGGGGCTGTTTTTGATTTTCTTTGATTTTAAAGTGTCAAAGTAGCCCTTAACTATTCCATTCTGGGATTAGGGGCATTTGTTCTGCCTTTTTGTCACAAAAATTTCAATGGTATAAAACTTGTCCGCATAAGTGTTTACCTTTGTTGGAGTGCAGAACTGACAAGGTGGCACATCGTTTTTACAATTAGAAAAATAGCGCAATGCAAAATAATATATTTGAAGAAATTGAAAGAATGGCTCCGATGGAAGAAGATGCTGAGTTTATGCCCATGATGTCCATTGATGAAGATGATGAAAATCAAAAAAATGAGACTTATCCAGAGATATTGCCGATACTGCCTCTAAAAAATACTGTTCTCTTCCCTGGGGTTGTAATACCTATAACCGTCGGGCGCGAAAAGTCCATCAGAGCCGTCCAAAAAGCGTATGATACCAACAAATTGATTGGTGTATTGTCTCAAAAAGATACCGATTCGCTGGATATATCTGCCGACAACCTATTTAGAATTGGCACAATTGCGCGTATTTTGCGCTTATTGAAAATGCCCGATGGCTCTACAACGGTCATTTTGCAAGGGCGTAAGCGCATGGAATTAGTCGCAATGGTGACAGACGAACCGTTTTTGCAAGGTGATGTACGCACCAGAGAATATGAAGAAGTTGAACCCAATCGAGAATTTGAAGCTACAATAGCCACCATTAGAGATAAAGCAAGAGAAATTGTGGACTTATCGCCACAAATACCCAACGAGGCACAAGTCATGTTGCGCAATATCAACAGCGATGTTTTCCTACTCAATTTTATTGCTTCCAATATGAACATCAAAACGACTGTTCGTCAAACGATATTGGAGTTGGATAATTTGACGGCTAAGGCTGAAATGGTCTTACAGCATTTGGATAGCGAATTGCAGTTGTTGCAACTGAAAGGTGATATTGAATCGAAAGTGCGTATGGAAATGGATAAGCAACAACGCGACTATTTCCTCAATCAGCAACTCAAAACCATTCAGGAAGAACTCGGGGGCAATCCGCAAGAAGAAGAAATAGTACGCCTTCAAGAACGCGCCAAACATAAAAAATGGCCCAAACCCGTGTCTGACCAATTTGAAAAAGAGGTCAATAAGCTACGTCGTATGCCACAACAAATGGCAGATTATTCCATTTTGCTCAATTATTTGGAAAATCTTTTGGATATTCCGTGGGAAGAATATACTAAAGATAATTTTGACTTAAAAAAAGTTAAAAAAATTCTCGATGACGACCATTGTGGATTAGAGGATGTGAAAGAACGTATTCTGGAACATCTGGCAGTATTAAAATTGAAAGGTGATATGAAAGCGCCCATTTTATTATTGACGGGTCCTCCTGGTGTTGGAAAAACATCATTGGGCAAATCTATTGCTAATGCTTTGAAGCGCAAGTTTATCCGTATGTCGTTGGGTGGTTTGCACGATGAAGCGGAAATTCGGGGGCATCGCAAAACGTATATTGGCGCACTGCCTGGGCGAATTATTCAAGGGATGAAAAAGGCGGGTTCTGCCAATCCTGTATTTATTTTAGACGAAATTGATAAGGTGGGTAATAGTTTTAGAGGTGACCCATCATCTGCTTTGCTTGTAGTGCTTGTCCCCGAACAAAACGGTACTTTTTATGACAATTACCTTGAATTAGAGTATGATTTGAGCAAAGTGTTGTTTATTGCTACTGCCAATTCGCTCGAAACCATACAGCCAGCCTTGCTTGACCGTATGGAAATTATCCGCATTAGCGGCTATTCTGTGGAGGAAAAAATTGAAATTGCGAAGCGACATCTCGTACCCGAACAGCGTATAGAGCATGGTTTGAAACCCAAGGATGTGAAGCTGTCAGATAGTGTGATTTCTAAAATCATATCGGACTATACCCGCGAATCGGGCGTGCGCTCGCTTGACCGACAAGTGGCTTCTGTCATGCGGAACGTTGCCAAAAAGGTAGCAATGAAAGAAACCTATACCCCCTCAGTAAAAGTTGAAGATTTGAAGGGAATATTGGGTGCTATTCGTTTCACGAATGATATATATGAGCGCAATCAAATACCTGGTGTAGTCGTTGGTTTGGCTTGGACTTCGGTAGGTGGAGATATACTTTTTATCGAAACATCGCTCTCAAAAGGCAAAGGCAGTTTGACATTGACGGGCAATTTAGGCACTGTAATGAAAGAATCGGCTTCAACGGCGTTGAGTTTTATCAAATCCAACGCAGAGGCTTTGGGCATTGCCCCCTCAGTATTGGACGAGCATGACATTCATATTCACGTACCAGAAGGTGC
>JAYVKQ010000217.1:0-2612 GCA_043768285.1 Saprospiraceae bacterium
GTCGGTTAATACTGAGGGGTCTGTTTTTTTACTTAAAACACGAGACCAGCCGCCATATTTGACGAACAAATTGGTCAGTTTCTGTTTATTGGCAGTAATAATGACAACTTCTTGTATTTTTTTTAACGTAAAACTCATTTTTTACTGTTATCTTGATTTGCTTTTATTTCGGTCAAACCTACTTGAATCCACCGCAAATTGATACCAATGCGCTCGGCTTCGGGGTTTGTCCAATTGTAAGTTACGGCTTTTGATTTGCCTTCTTCGTAGATTGCCAATTTCATAACGGGGATTTTTTTCTCAAAAATTACTTGCGACAACTCAACGCTGTAAGGCGTTATCGTACCATCGGGCAAAATAACCCGTGTTTTCCAGCCGTGGTCGTGCAGTTTTAGATTGCCAATGAAAACGTATTTGTCTTCTTTTCCCTCTTTTCCTTCTTCTGAACGCCAAGCTATCCAACCTTTGAAGGGGCGACATCGGACAAGTTTGTGATGAATTTTGCCTTTATGCCCAAAGATATAATTGCCATTTTCGTCTTCCGCTTCGTCTCTAATCCAAATCTCGTTAGGCGTTAATTTCAAGCTATCGGTAATAAAAACCTTTTTATTTGACCGTTTTGAGATGAAGTTACACGCTTTTGGCTTCATAGAACCAATGAAAACACCGTTTTCACGCTTCCAAAAAACACCACAACCTGTCATGGTTGTAAAATTTTCGGGCTTCAAACCTTCCAATAGGGCGGGGGTATGATTGGCAGATTTGAAACGGGTTTCGTCCGCTTTTTCTTTGAAAGAATAGATGTCTAATCGTATAGCTTTTTCTGCTTTATCTATGCTTAAATTATAGACCCGCATCCGATAAATATTATTCGTGTCACCATCCATATATTGTTTTACAAAAAAAACGGATGCGCCCAAAGCGGGCATTTTGACGGGTAAAAAAATGGAGTGAATACGCTCGTGCATCAAAGAATCGGGTGTTTTATCTTCTTTTTCTTGCCAAACTTGTTGAAAATTATCGAATTCACCTGTGAACCAAGTGTGCATTTCTTTTAAATCTGCTTCCAGATTTTGAGCATTTGAATAGACTAAACTCGTTATGATTAACGATAAAATAAGCGTTGTTTTTTTCATTTTTACATCATTTTTGAGCCATGAATTATACGAATTTACCAATTCGAGGCTATATTTTTATCAATAATTTACCAAAATTTTCACCCGAAAACAGTTTTAAAAACACTTCGGGAAACTGTTTTATGCCTTCATAAATATCTTCTTGTGTTTTCATTACCCCCTCAGTAAGCCACGTTGAAATTTGTAAAATTGCTTCGGGATAACGATTTAAGAAATCAAAAACAATAATACCTGTCATAGTACCCCGTGCTGTCACGATTTTCATATAGTTTTTAGGTCCTTCAATTGAGGTATTATTGTATTGTGAAATAGCCCCACAAATCACAACTCTTGCGCCTTGTGCGAGGTGTGCCAAGCCAATATCCAATTGTTCGCCGCCAACATTATCGTATAAAATACTGATTTTTTCGGGACAATTTTGGGCGAGCCGTTCCGCAATATTTTCTGTTTTATAATTGATAACGACATCAAAACCGATGCTTTTTAGATAGTCACATTTGCTATCGCTACCAGCCGTACCAATCACTCGACAACCTTTTAACTTGGCAATTTGTCCAACTGTTGCGCCGATAATCCCTGCTGCACCCGTGATAAAAACCGTTTCACCTGCCTTGGGCTGTCCCCGTTCCAACAAACCGAAATAGGCAGTCATGCCCGGCATACCCAAAATACCGAGATGCCACGACAGTTTTCCCTTTGAAACGTCCACCTTTGTCAAGCCTTTGCCGTCTGAAATAGCATATTTTTGGACACCCAGTAAGCCGTTTACATATTCGCCAACTTTAAAATCGGTGTTCTTAGATTTGATAATTTTACCCAAAGCAAAGGCACGAACAGGGGCATCTAACGCCATTCCTCGAATATAAGTCGTTCCTTCATTCATCCAGCCCCGTATGGCGGGGTCGAGTGAAATATATTGATTTTCAATTAAAAATGAACCTTTTTCAAGGCTTGGAACAGGTGTTTCTCTATAAGCAAAGTTATCAGCCGTTGGCATACCTTGCGGACGAGAAACGAGTATTATTTGTGGATTGGTCATATTTTATCAAATTTTATTAAAAGTCCCCTTTGGGGATTTAGGGGCTATACGATTTTAACGTCTTTATTTTGATACAAATTATACATCAAACCTTGTAAGGGTCTGCCCAAAAAGGTTTGACAATCGGCACTAACAGCCGCCACTTTTGCTATATCAATGCCTGTTTCAAAACCCATTTGGTGCAACATGTGTGCGGTGTCTTCAGTGGGAATATTGCCCGTTGCGCTTTTGATAAAAGGGCAACCCCCTAAACCCCCAAAAGCTGTGTCAAATTGCCGAACACCTGCTTCTAAAGCGGCATAGACATTGGCTAAACCCTTGTTTTCGGTATTGTGCAAATGCAGAGAAACGGGTTTTGAACCACTAATTTTTATAACTTTTTTCATTAATTGGCGCATTTGCTGGGGGTTTGCCATGCCTGTTGAGTCGGCAAGGGC
>JAYVKQ010000218.1:0-5285 GCA_043768285.1 Saprospiraceae bacterium
GGCGATTGAAATCGCCCGCTATTGATTTTGACCACGAATAACCATCAATAGGTGGCGATTTCAATCGCCCTGCGAAATATTCCAACAACGACGTAATCCCAGCCTTGTAACCTTCTAACTTTGTAATCTTGTAACTTTTAATCAAGCCTAACTTTCAATTTCGCTTCCATACCTACGGCTACTTCAAAATTATAGCTTGGGAGCATCGCTACGGGCGCAGTACCACCGTTTGCCGTTTGTACTTTAGCCACGATGATGAGTTTTTTGGCAGCTAAAAGCAATTGCAATTGAGCATTGGTAACCGCCAAAGTTTGTTTGCCTGTGTTGGCTTGTGTCACTTTGCCATTGGCATCAACGGTGGCAGATGGGATAGAGAAATTTTGAACAATCGGGGTTTCGATAGTGCCATCTAAACCGATAATATCAAGGCTTGTTTTTAAAGGAAAACCGTTGATATGGTTGATAATTAAGGTCGCAGTTTCAAATTTATCGCGGTTTTCGCTACTCAATTCACCTTTTACGGTATCGCGCAATATCAAATTTTCCGTCGAAAATTTTAAAGGCAAGACGAAATCAACACCAAAGTCCATTTTGCTATTGGCAGTGAAAAAGTTTATATCCGTTGCGTTGGATTTGATTTGTACCGTGCCATCATAATTGATTTTATTAGGCAAAATAGACAAAAACGGCACGATGCGCGAATTGGTTTTATTGATAGAAAAACTATCTTTTAGCGTTTGACCAATCTGCGCAATTTTGGGTGCGCCTATGGTGATAGCAGGTGCGTTCAAAGCCTCCGCGCTGCCCAACAAACCCGACGCATTGATATTCATATTCGCCGAGATTGGGATGCCGAAAGAATTGTTATAGCGCATTTTGATAATCGGATTATCAAAAAAGAGTTGCTTGCTGGTTTTGCTCAAAAAAGAAAAATCGAAGGCGAAATCCAAGTTTTTCTTAGGAATATTGACCGTAAATGTGCCAAATTGCCCCTTCGCGCCATCAACTGCCACATTACTAAATTGAGACGACACGGCAATAAAATCGGTACTGCCAATTGTCACAAATCCCGTAGTCGGTTGTACTACCACCGATGCAATTACTGGCAATTGATTATAAGGCTGCGCGGCAATAGTCGTCAAATCGGCAACTGCATTATTAAAAGCAATGCTGCCCGACACGCTATTACCTGTTACATTCACCGTTTTTTTCACCGCCACGCCATTCTCTTTGATGGTTGGGAAAGTCAATTCCATCGTAAAATTGGCAGGAATACTTTTAGTAATCGTGTAGGAAGCCGTAGCCGATTTAATATTAACCTCATATAGCTTGTGGTCAGGATTGCCCGTTGTGACTGGGGCAATGATATTTTCTGGTGCTAAGTTTTGCGCTGTCAATTTTACAGTACCACTTTTGATTTTCATATTGACACCCGCAGCACGAACAGCAATAGTAGCAGTTGGTAAAATCATCGTATTGGCAGCGATACCCGCACAACTCAAAGAATTTATTTTATATCCTAATTTATTGGTAAAAGATTTATTGGCAAGGTCAGTATTCACCGTTTTTGTAGCACCAGAGCCAAGATTGCCCATGTCAATGGTTGCAATCAAAGCATTACCTCTACCTCTATCCACTAAATCTACTTTCAAATTTTGTAATGAAAAAGGGAAATTATTAGTCGCTGTTAAAGCCAGAGTACCGCTTGCTAAACTAATATCTTGGAACTCAGTCAAGTCCGACATATCGCTTTGGCTACTCGTATTTTGCGTAAAAGCGGGAATACCCGTAGGCGGTGTTGTACCACCTACTGCAAATAGGGTTTTCAAAGGTTCGTTAAATGAAGTGCTGAACGAACTTAATGTTGTACTCTTATCAAGTGCAAAGCCTGGAATGGTCAAATCGCCCATCGCAATGTTCTTACTGGTCGTAGCGGCAATAGAACCCGTTGCTTGACTGACAATATCGGCTGTTGAGTAAGAGGCAATATTGTCTTGTGCATACACGATTTGCACCGTGCCATCGGCAGCCGTTTTAATTAAACTATCAGATTTGATAAAATCTTGAAAAGAAAAATTGGCTTTTACGAGTGGTATTGCCAATGTTGGGGTTAATTGAACACCGTCAATGTTGGTTAGGTCGCTTTTGAGGCAGGCTTGCCACATAATGGCACTGATAGCCAACATCAACAACAGACTGAGTTTTCTCTTGTGAATAGTCATGTACTGGTAATTTTGGATGATATTAATAAATTATATTTTAATAATAATCATACCATAATTACCATTTTCAGAGTAGTATTTTTTTGAAATAACGGTAATTTATTATGTGTTAATGTTGTAGAAATTGATAAAGCGGTTATTTTAAAGGGCAAAATATTCATATTCAAGTCACGCAAAGTGCGATGGAGCGAAACGCGCTCACTGAAAATATGACTGAGGGGGTAGCTGATTGACACTTTAAAAGAGTTAGTTTGGGTATAAGTAGGTAAATATAAATAATCGACAATTATAATTTTTATAATATACTCTGATAATCATCACATTATAAGTCGTACATCGTACATCTACTTATTTAACGCAAAAGATACTCTATATGGTGATAATAGAATAGTTTCAAAATGCGTTTTTATTGTTTCATCGCTCCTAAGTTATTCTGTCAATATTAATAAGTAGTATTTCATATTAATACTGTCGGGTAAAAGTAGTAATTTTACAAAAAAAAGCAAAATGTGAAAGACTATTACGTAACAATATGACAATATTTTTAACCCTCTTTCGTCTATACTAATATAATGAATCACGCGACAATATATATCGAACCAAGCATAGCAGACGCGCAAAATCGGCAGATACAGGAAACCGTTTCTCGAGAACGGCGGCGTTTGCTTGAGTTTATCCGAAAGCGTATCCCCCGTCAAGAGGATGCAGAGGATATTGTACAAGACGTTTTTTACGAATTTACCGAAATGTACCGCCTCATGAAGCCTGTTGAACAAATTACTTCATGGCTATTTACGGTAGCGCGGAATAAAATTACCGATCGTTTTCGTAAAAAGAAACCCGTGTTGTTGGAAGATGTTTTCACATTTAAAGGAGGTGACGATGAAAGCGATGGCTATCTCTTAGATGACCTATTGCCTGCCGCTAACGTGCGCCCCGCCGATGTGGAAATGATGCGCGAAACCATTATGGACGCTCTGATAGAAGCCCTTGACGAACTGCCGGAAGAGCAACGGAGTGTTTTCATTCAGCATGAGTTAGAGGATAAAAGTTTTAAAGAAATCGCCGAAGCAACGGGTGTAGCTATGAATACCCTTTTGTCGCGCAAAAGGTATGCAGTATTGTATTTGCGTGAACGTCTCAAAGATTTGTACAGTGATTTATTAAACAATTAGAATTTTAAATTTCAATTATTTCAAACACTCAAAATACTGAGGGGATAGTTTTTGAAATTTGAAATATTGAATAGTCATAGAAGCAATGAAAAATTATTTCATCATAAAAGGTATTAAAATTCTGCTCGTGGTCGCCTTTTTAGTCTTGTTGACGGGAACAGCGGTCATGGTTCTTTGGAATTGGTTGATGCCGACTTTATTCAATTCTCCGCACATTGACTTTGTACAAGCCATTGGCTTAACTGTCCTCGCGCGCATTTTGGCGGGTGGGTTTCGGTTTGGTGTAGGTACAGCAAGCAAAGAAGATTGGGAGATGAAACGTCAAATGTGGGACAAATATAAAAATATGTCCCCCGATGAGCGTTCACGCTGGAAAGAAGATTGGCGTTCGCGTTGCCAGACTAAAATGGGCTATAAACGATATGATGACGAAATTGAAAATGATTAAATTTGAATACTTTTATTCCCCTAAGTGATGCGACTTAGGGGAATTTTTTTTGCCCTCAACATCAAAAAGCCTATGACGAAATCCACAATATATGGTTAAGACATATCGTTAAACATAGAATTTGCTTACAAAAAATCGCATTCTTTTACAATTTCTCTGAAAATACTTGCCGTGGTTTAGGAAACCTTTGTTTCAACGTTATACTATATCTGAACAATTCTTAATACCTTTGTTCTACAAATTTCTACGTTTTGAAAAATATCCTTACAAAAATTGTCAAATATGCCCTCTTTTTGGGCGTAGGTTCTGCCATAATGGTCTGGTTTTATACCAATCAAAATGCGTCATTTCAAGAGCAATTGCGCCTTGACGGGCAAGCACCTTATCCTTTAATTAACAAACTGATTGATGATTTTCGCTCGGTCAATCTGTTTTGGGTCGGGTTGAGTTTAATATCCTTTACAGTCAGCAACTGGAGCCGCGCCATTCGTTGGAATATGCTTATTCATCCTCTCGGATTTCGCCCTAAGACGTTAAATTCTTTTTTCGCTGTCAATATCAGCTATTTTACCAACTTGTGGATGTCACGAGCGGGTGAAGTGGTGCGTGCAGGCACATTGGCGAAGGTCGAAGGAATGTCTGTCAGCCGCGTGATGGGGACAGTGGTTGTGGATAGAATTTTGGATATGATTAGCTTGATGCTGATAGTGGCATTCGGCTTTTTAGTGGAATATGAAACCCTTTGGGGCTATTTGGATAAAAATATGGGCAGTGGCGATGGGTCATTTCGATTGTTGCAACACCCTATTGTCTTAGGTGTGATTGGTTTTGGTATTACAAGCCTTGCGTTGGTGTATATTTTTAGAAAAAAAATCCGACAAATAGGCTTCGTTCAAAAGGTATGGCATTTGGTAGAAAAATTTGCAGAAGGCTTGAAAACGATAAAGCATATCGAAAACTTACCCATTTTCATTTTGCATTCTGCGAATATATGGTTCATGTATTATTTGATGACCTATTTTTGTTTCTTCGCCTTCGCCCCTACGAGCCATTTACCCGCCTTAGCTGCGTTGACGGTTTTTGTGTTTGGTACGTTTGGTATCGTCATTCCTTCGCCTGGCGGTATGGGTACGTATCATGTTTTGGCAACTGCGGCATTGGTCATTCATGGTGTGAATAGCAACGATGCGTTTTCCTTTGCCAATATCGTTTTTTTCTCAATACAGATTTTCTATAATATTATAGTAGGCTTGCTCTCCATTTTTCTTTTGCGTTATATGAATAAAAAAACGCCCCCCCTCAGTATGGAACCCGTTTTGGATACCGAAAATATGGGTGTTGCTACTGTACCCTACTATTTTTTAAGGTAATTATGAGAAACATACAAGAAAGCGGAACTTTGAGTTGCGAAACAAAAAAGACCCGCTTCTCATATGTTAA
>JAYVKQ010000219.1:0-7716 GCA_043768285.1 Saprospiraceae bacterium
CGAATTTATTCGACACATGGCCCACAGTGTCGAATAAATTCGACACAACATAAGACCTTCAATAACCGCTACTTTAGAACCAATCAACCCTGCCCCAGAGGGGGGACAAATCCGAAGTATTGTAAAATTAATGCTTCGATTTTAGAAACTTCCAATGCAGTTCCCCCTCTGGGGGTTAGGGGACTTTTTTTCGATAACAATCTATGCTTTTATATTATGCAACTGATAAAACAAGTGAGCTTATGGTTTCAAGAAGGAGCTTCCGATAAAGTCTATGAAGTAGATTTATGCGAAGTGGGCGCAGGCAAGTTTGTTGTCAATTTTCGCTATGGTCGCCGTGGGGCAACCTTGAAAGATGGCACTAAAACGACCCTCCCCGTAACCGAAGCGGAGGCGTTGAAGATATACAATCAGTTAGCCAATTCTAAGAAAAAAGAAGGGTATCAAGAAGTCAGTAGCTACGGTGGCGAAACGACACAACCTATTGATTTTCAAAATATTACAACTCCCGTTGAAGAAGTTTCAGCAAATACAACAAATACAGCAGCACCCCCCTATTCTAAGCTCGAAAAGCACGTTTTAGACTGTTTAAAAGAAGCCGCCAAACCGCAAGGATTGGGTAAAGATGTCAAATGGTCTTTGAGCCGTATTATATGGCGGGTCGGTGAGCTGCGTTTAAGGTCAGCCGTGCCGACTTTGATAAGCGTTATTCCGCAAAGCCAAGCCATTCAACAATATTCTATCGCATGGGCAATGGGGCGTTGTGGCGATACGATAGCCATACCGACTTTGCGGCAATTGGCAAAAGCCGCCGCTTCAAAAGATTATGTCAAACGCATCGCTTTGGTCAGTTTTTTAGAATTGGTTGAGGGTGAGGAATTATTAAAATTGCACGCGGAATTATTGGGCGAAATTCTCCCCGCTTGGGCAAAGCCTATATCTGAACGCGATGCCGAAGGATTTAAAGTGGCTTTTGAAAAATTAGCGAATAGCTTTGACCGTTATAAACACTTAGAAAAGCTCTATTTACTCTCAAAACACTTTAATTTCGTTAGAGAACCCTTGATAAATCAGTTAAAAACGCTGCCTTTAAAGGGCGATAATTATTTTAAAACGGTGCGCCATATCTACAAAATCGCTGAGTTAAGAGACGATTTTGAGTTTTTGGCACTCCTCGCCTATCGTATCGAAACGACAAAAGCGTTTTTCAATAGCCGTTCTTATTATGCAGAAGTGGACGGCAATTATATTCAAAATGTCGCCAATGAGATGAAAAAGCCCGATGCAAAAGTCGGATACTCTCACCTCACGCGGGACTATTTGCGCAAAAGAAGTTGGCGTATTTTGAGGACTTTGGGCGAAAGTAACTATTATGCTCAATATACCCAATTGGCGGTTGCGCACTTGCTGCAATTCAGCGATACCGATATGACAGAAGCTCGAAATAAAACCAACACGCAATGGCATTGGAACGAGCGCACCCGCAATTATGACACTACAACAACCGAAAAACGCTATAAATCAAGCGGACACTACTTGAGTTTTAATAAAATCATGTATGGCGCGTCTGAGCGTTTTGAATTAGCAAAATCAAGTAAAGCGTTTACTTTAAAAGCGGATAAACACGAGGATAAAGATACTGACAGCCGCGAAGAAGCCTTTGTACGCGCGTGGGACAATCACCCCGAAGCCTATTTGCAGTTGTTGAAAAAAAGCAAGTGTCACCCCATTCATCAATTTGCGATAAAGGGCATACGGTCAAATACGGATTTTTTAGACAGTATTACGATTGCTGATTTGAAGGAAATGCTCAATGCGCCCTATGCTGAAACGGTTGATTTATGCATCGAATTGGCGCAAAAACGCTTCAATCCGCAGCAACCTGATATGAAATTGGTGTTAGCATTTATGGACAGTTTGTTGCCCCAAGCCCGCACATTGGCGCAAAGTTGGGTCAATCAAAATCCGACTTTTTATGCGACAAAAACCAGTTTCATCATCGCTATTTTCGCTTCTACACATGAGGATAATTTAGTTTTTCTAAAAAATTATCTACTTCAATACCCCCTCAGTATTTCGGATACAAAAACGGTGATTGAAGGCGTTTTGACCCCGTTTTTAGATAATTATACAGCATTTGATGAGCAAAATGTTCAACATTTAGCCGAAGATACCCGCTTGCGTTGGGTGATAGATACGTTTATGGCAGCCTTTAAAACAGCATTGAGTACCATAAACCTCGATATATCACGGGTTTTGCTACAAAAACCGTATCCGATGTTGCAGACTTTGGGCGCACGTATCATATTGAACCACACGACCCCCGCCGAGCAATTGCCAGATGGTTTGATTGGCAGTTTGGTAAGTTCAAAAGTTCAAACAGTGCGGGAAGCGGGCGTGCAGATATTCGGTAAATTACCCGATGCTACCTTATGTAACAGTGAAGAAACGTTGAAATCGTTTTGCCTATCGCCCTATCCCGAAATTCGGACGGCTATTCGCCCCACGATTAAGCGGTTGGCAGATAATAAAAATACTTTTGGTCGTCATTGGGTAGATACTATTCTACCATATTTCCGCATGACCGAGCCTTACGAAGGTTTGTACCACGATATATATGTGCTATTGACCGAGCCTTTGGGCGCATATTTGGGGCATTTGAGTACCGAAACGGCAATGAAATTCATACAATCGAGTATCGTGCCGCGTCAATTATTGGGTCTATATCTCTTGGAAAATACCGTTGATGCGCAAACATTGACCATGCGCCAAATTACCAAGTTGGCAGACCACGAAATAGTCGCATTGCGGGGGTGGGCGCAACAATTTTATACAAACAATCTACCGCGCATCAAATACGAAGCTGCCGAAGCCTTGCGTATTTTAGAAGCAAAATGGGATGATGCCCGTCAGTTCTTCTTTGATTTCTTTAGAAAACAGTTCACAGAAGCCGATTGGACACCCGAATTGCTGGTTTTCATCTGCGATAGCACCCGCACGGACGTTCAGCAATTTGGTAAAGAGATGATTACCAAATTTTTCAAAGAAGAAAACGGCTCAACCTATTTGATGCAACTCAGCCAGCACCCCTCAGTCAATTTGCAAAATTTTGCCACCCATTATTTAGCGCAATTTGCAACGGGGCAGCCCGACTATATCGAAAAATTAGAACATTATTTTGTCACCATCCTCTCACAAGTCAATCGTTCAGGCGTTGCCAAAGCCCGCATTTTTCACTTTTTACAAGAAGAGGGCTTGAAAAATGAGCAAATCGCCACCATGATTGCCCGCATTATGAGCCGACAATCGGCAACTATGGCGGTAGCAGATAAAGCAGCTTGCTTGAAAGTGATGGCGGCTTTGAAGGGGAAATATCCTAATATGGAGATGGCGATGCGGGTGACAGGATATAGGAAGTATGAGAAGGTGGGGTGAAATACTGAGGGGTTGCATTCATAATGACAACTATATAAACAATTGAATATCAATATTATGACAACTTATACTCTACCTTATTTTGGAGAGATAGACTTAAAATCACTTGATGAATACTATGAAGTTAAAATAGCAATCCAAGGGAAAACGATTAAAATTGACATCAATTTTGAAGAAGAAACTATATCCAAAAAAGATATAGACATCACTAAAAGCATATTAGAAAGATTAGATGATTTTTATAAAGTTGCCCAAACTGCAATTATCAATGATTTTGGAAAAGGCGGCGAAGTTGATGAGTATATAGAGTATATCGAAGAATATATATCTGATGAAGAACTTGCTCCATATCTCAAAGAAGTTGATAAAAATTTGGATAAAAAAAATCAAATACTATCAATCATATATTTGAAAAGAGTGGGTTTATATCCCGATGATGATAACAACGTTGTTTTAGATTTCACCATTAGTAGTGATTTGTTACATTATGTATTAGTCATAAATATGAATGCAAAATGTGAAATTGAAAATATGTGTATGGAAAGCTAAAAATAATAAAATGAAACTTTCAATTAAAAATAGAAATGCCTTACTAATAAGCCTTCAACAATCCATTGAAGAATTAGCTGATACAAAAGCCAGTGATATTTTTGAAGGCAAAACAAATCAGCTAATAAATTTTCCACCCAATGGAGGGCTTACAAAATTAGAAGAATACGCTGTAAAAGCATTAGAAGGAAATGAGCATTTGAAAAGTGCATTAAGGAAGATATTAGCAAGTAACTCCACTGACGTTTTGTTTGATTTTTTTAATAATATTGATGGTACAACCGACCCTGATGATGAGGATTGGACAGGTGTAATGCTTGTAGATACTCCCGAAAATAATGATGAAAATAGAGATTTTTTACATGACGAATTGTACACTTCTTATTGGGATTGGCGCAAAAAAAGAACAAATCGTACTTGGCGGTTAGACTTATTAGATGATTGAAAATTTCTGAAAATACTGAGGGGGCATAATCAAAATACAAAATAATATCAATACATAAATCAATGATATTCAACTACAAATATGCAAACGGGACAACATTGGCGAGCAATGCCAACACCACCGATATGCGTTTCGCACCCGATACGTTGCGACAGCCGACCTACTTTGTCGGCACATTGGCAAAGAGCCTTTTGTTTCGGGAAGCGATGTCTGCCTTGCATCATGTGGTGGTATCAGATTTGCGTTTTCAACCCAAAGACAAAACCGAATATAAGGCGTGGGCTGCGCAAAATGAGTTGGCAGTATTAGCAGAATTGACGGCTGGGAAAAAGGATATTGAAGCGCAAATGAAGGTTTTGCGGGATGAAATGAGCGAAATTGCGAAGGAAAAAGACAAAGTTTTAAGCCCTTTTTATAAGGCGCGAAAGAAATATTATGACCATTTATATCAAAAAGACCGTGATGCGTGGTTTGTGTTAGACCCCGTTATTACGGTGCATCCTGACGAGGTATTTTTTGAATGTTTTAGTCAAGATGAAGCCACGTATGGGCGTTTGGGTTGCAATTATGAAGTCTTTAAAAATATCAATGAATTTCAATGTGGCACGACAAATATTGATTATTCAGCCACTTTATACAACGAATTTCAGAAAATTAGAGAATATAAAGACACGTCTTTTATGATAGACCCCAGTGGTTTTGATGTAAAAACGACCCATGAAGACGCATATACGGAGGTGAAAATTGATTTGCCCGATACATGGGTGCGCGGCTTTTTGCAAGTCAGTTCTGCCATGACTTTACCTGCCTATACCTTCGATTTGCACCCCATGGATGTGCATAATATCCTCCATATTTTGAAGCGACAAAAAGAGATAATCGGACCCCGTTCTTTGCGTTTTCGCTTAAAACCAGGGCAACCCGTTTCGATATTGGTAGAGCCTTTTGGTATATTAATCAACTGCCCACGTTCTATTTATAATGGAGATACTGAGGGGGAGGTTAGGCTTTGGGGTCGCCGAAGATTGTTGATTTTAGAACGCCTATTGCCTATCACAAAACGCTTTACAGTACATCTGATGGGGACAGGTTTGCCTTCATTTTTTATCGCCGATATGGGGCATATGACCTTCACATTAGGCTTATCGGGATGGACTTCAAACGATTGGTCGAGGGCAGGTAATTTTGACTTAATGGCTCCAAGAGTAGAAGTAGATGACACTACCAAACAATTGATATTCAATAGTTTAAAACAAAATTGGCTTGAGACTTCGGAGAGTTTAGCACGGCGTTTGGGGCTTCAAAAAAAGATAGTTGAAGGCGCATTATCCACCTATACGCAAGCGGGGAGCGTGATATATGATTTGACTAAAAAAGTATATCGCGTGCGGGAGTTGAGTAGAGAACCGTTGCCGATGGATAAGCTCCGTTTCGATAACCCACGAGAAGCCCGAGCGAGTGAACTTATTAAGCAAAATACCGTAACACTGAACAGCGAAGCATTAGCCGATGGGGCAATAAAATTGTCAGGTATTGTCAAAGATACTGGTCGAAAAATTGCCACCGAAATGGTGATTGATATTGACGAAAGGATGCGCCAAACGAAATGCGGTTGTCATTTTTTCATTCAAAATAAAATGCGGATGGGTCCCTGCGAACACCTTTTGGCGTTGAAAATGGCTCATGCGCAACGGAGTAATTGGTACAAAAAGTTGTTCGCCAATTAAAAAATAAGTAAACCGAATAAAATAACTAACACGAATAACACCAATTTTAACACGAATAAAGCTAATTTAGATGTAATGATTTAGGGGTTTATATCCAAATTAGTCTTATTCGTGTTAAAATTGGTGTTATTCGTGTTAGCATATTGTATTCGTTTTTTAGAAAAAAATAAAGGCAGTCAAAATAAAGTCAGCAAAGACCTTGCAACCCGAATGATGTTGCGTCATTCATGTTCACAGTTTTCACCTGCATCACGAGCCAACTCTTCACTATAGCGTACCCCGCACTAATAGTGATATTGCGGTTCGAGTTCGGGAACTCAATGATACACTATTAGTGCGGGGTACGCCTCGAGTTGAGCCGTCCCGTCCGAGAGATAGAACGAAGGTTGATTTTGTGGCGACTGCCCTTTTTTTTAATGGATAATTGATAATGGATAATCAACAATCATAGGTGTTCAAAAGATTTTGTTTTGAAAATAAAGTATTGATTTTAAATCATTTACAATGCTTTTCGACAAAGGTTTAGTAAACTGAAAATTATTTTTTTTGATAAAAAAATAATTTTCAGTTTACTAAACCTACGCAATAAAGACTTTCCTGAAATTTATCAAAATCCTTTGAACACTAATGATGGACAATGAATAATCCGCTTTAACAATAGCATTTGATTTACTTACAAAATTATAAACAATGACTTATACAGAAACTTTGAAAGCCGCTTATGATGAAGGCTACCACCACATTGATTGGGTTTGGAAATCCTTACCCGATGAAGATGAAGAATTAGGAATTGAGGCAGAAGATGGTGATGAAGGAAGCTACATGGAACAGTATAGTAAAGAGAACTGCCAACGTGTTGAAAAGATATTTGAGGATTTATTAGAAAACTTAAGCGCATTAGGGGAAAACGCACCAAAAGCCGATAAGGAAAACCTAATTAAATCATGCGTTTTGACTTTGAATGCTCTTAATGACGAATTCGAAGGCTCATTTATTGAGACCACAGAACGAGAAGATTTATGTGAATTGATAGATAAAATTGCCATTACCGCTGGTCTCGACCCAATGGAATATGAAGATGCCGATATTACATATCAGTGGCGCGAATGGTAATTTCAAGATATAGAAGCAATCAAAGTGATTTGATAAAAACCTTGCAACCCGAATGACGTTGCGTCATTCATGTTAATAGTTTTCACTTGCATCACGAGCCAGCTCTTCACTATAGCGCACCACGCACTGAGGGTGATATTGCGGTTCGAGTTCGGGAACTCAATGATGCACCCTCAGTGCATGGTGCGCCTCGAGTTGAGCCGTCCCGTCCGAGAGATAGAACGAAGGTTGAATTATGGAGATTGCTTCTTTTTTTTTCAATTTAATTAGGTGCTAAATAACGAGTAAATTATAAGTAGGTAGAATTGTAGAACGCAAATCCCGAAGGGATTAAATATGAATAGGATAACAAAAGAGCAGGTAAAATAACTCCGAAGGAGTTGAATATGAATGGCTAAATAATTGATATTCAACTCCTTCGGAGTTATTTTACCTGCTCTTTTGTTA
>JAYVKQ010000220.1:0-4537 GCA_043768285.1 Saprospiraceae bacterium
AGCAAAGGCTGTCTCTAAAAGACAGCCTTTACTTTTTTTACAAAAAAATACTGAGGGGGTAGCACCGCTTGACCCCTCAGTATTCTACTAACGAAACTCAAATTTATTCAGAAACACAAAATGCTTTAATAGTCTTTTTTATAGTGATTTTAAGGAAATATCGTCAATGTAGGCTGTACCTGTTGTTTGAGGTAAAAAAACGATAAATACAATGATACGGTCAGCATTACCTTCATAACTTTCAAGCGATACTGAAAATTCTTTAAAATCGAATGTACCTGTTATGGGCGATACGCCTTGTGTCGTTCTGAAAAAAACACTGCTACTGGCTCCTGTTTTATCACCTCTTATGGCTATCGAAAGCCCTTGACCCACTAAATTTACCCCTTTTATCTTTGCGTTCAGCGTCAATATTGCCCCCGCTTTCAGTCCAGTAGTAGAAAAAGCTTGATTATAATGGCAAAAAGAAGCTGTATTATTAACTTTATCGCATTGTATTTTGATAGATTTTTTTGGAGAAACGGAAAAGTCTTCTGACAATTCTAAAACATAATTATTGGGATTACTACCAGCGGGGCTTTCAAAACCTGAAAACCAATTGGTTGTGGTTCCATCAAGGTTGCCGTTTTGTAATAATTCTGTGCCTGTAGATGGATTAACGTTGCCGCTATCTTTCTTACATGACAAAATGATTGATAGAAAGGCAAGTAGAACTAAAGAAGATATATACTTTTTCATAATTGGTAATAAATGAATTTGAAAAATTATTTTAAAGTTAATATATTGGTTTTTTACCTTGGGCAACTATTAGAACTCGAAGTGGAACTGTCTAAAATAGTACAATCACTCGATTGAAACTTAGCGGGATGCAATACCCTATCAATGGCAATAGCTTCATTTCTTACCCGTTTATAATAGGCATATTCTTTTTCCCAATGGGTCATTGATGCTTTCGTTTTAGCCGATAAAGTAAAACTCAACTGCATATTGAGGTAAAAATTTTGAGCAAATCCCAATTCTAAACTGCCAGATGTACTTGACGACATCATATGGCGATACCCTATAAATATATGTGGTGCATTATCCGTTTGCTTTGTTTTCAAAACATCAGCTTTTAGGTTGTAATACTGAGGGGGTTTGGTTTCATTGACTTGCGCATCCGTTTTAAAGCCTGATGCTTTTGAATAGGCATAGCTATAACCCGCACCGCTGTAAAAATTTTTGACATAAAACAAAGCCGAACTTTGCAAGCCATATTGCCTAAGCAAATAATTATCGCGCATTTGGGTATATGAGCCATCACTTGCTATCACATTTTTGCCACGATTATGCGATAATGCTGCATAATTGCCCATAAATCGTAGTGAAAAAGCATTGCTCAAACGTTTTTCAAAACCAATACCAAAAGCTATTGGTGCTTTAAAGTTTTCAACCGTTTTGGTGTCAATCACATTGCCTTCGCAGTCGCAAACATTTTCGATATTCCAAGTTTTGATATGCCCAAACGGGCTGATACCAAAAGAAAAAGTTAGATAACTACCCCTAAAATCGCGGGTAGGTAGGTCGGCATAAAGCTGGTGGGCTTGGTCGTAAAGTGCTTGCATTTTGTATTTTAATGCAACTTTGTCATCATCCGTTGTGTTTTGAGAATGGGCAGCAAAAGGGAGTAATAATATAAAAATAAGGTAACTCAACTCGCCATATCGAAGGCTACAAACGGTAAAAGTTGGTGTCATACGAATTGATTTAGAGATTAAATAATGGGTTGCAAAGCTTTTTTTATGATTACAATATTCGTTAGCTTATTGTATTTTGCCTTAATCTAAATTCGTCTTTTTTGTTTCCAAAATATTAAAGGAAAAAGCCTACCTTGTTTCCAGAATTAGAAAACTATTTCCATAAATGCAAATTAACGTATCTAAACAATTGATAATCAATGCCTCGTGCTAATTTAAAAGGACAAATTGAAGTTGAGTTTTTGCGCAAAGCCGTTCGTGCTACTTTCGAGAAGCAAGCCAATCGCACATTGGTAGCCAATACCAATAAGGGGAATTATGTACGCCTTGCTGAAGAAATTTCGGAATATGCCCAAGCCAAAGCGCGCGGATCACGCCTCGAAAAAATGGATTTGACCGTCAGCGAAGGACAAGTGCGTAGTCTATTCATCGAAGCCAATAAAGATTTTTTAGATTATTTTGTTCAAGCCTGTTATCTCTATACGCAAGGTATGGGGCGCGAGGAGTTTTTAGCGCTATCTGAAAATAATGATTTAATAAAAACGTGGGAAGAAGGCAATGGCGATAGGCAGTTATACGTTATGAATGGGCAAGAGAATGGGCTTCAACAAGAGAAAATTGCTTTAGAAAATAATGTTTCAGATTTGAAAAAGCGTTTGAGAACGATGATCTTTGCGGGTGTTTTTGGGCTTGTTGGGTTTGTTTTTTTATTTTATGTAAATATTACGCAAAATAAAAAAACAAATGACAGGGTCAATATTTGGACAGGTAATATCAGCAATATAACCAAAGAAAATCTTTTGCCGCATTTAGCGTTTTTGAAACCCGATGCCGCATTTGTGAACGTTGTGGATACAATAATACAATCATTATTGACCCCCTCCCTATTTCAAAATGCAGAAGCCCATTTACCCATTGTGCATTATAAAAATATAGTAGCTACGAGTGGGTATATAAAATATGGCAACTCGTTTTATCCCGACCAAATCAGCATTATTCCGCTGCATGGTTTTGCAAATATGCAATTGGATACGGCTATTTTAAAAACCAAAGGTATGGCGAGCTTTCTATACAAACGATATAGCCATTTTGCGCTTCAAAATGGCGAAACCCATGTCAGTAAAGATATTTTAGCTAAAATTATGTGCCTTGACGCCACTGATTTTGACGTAGATTTGATATATGTAGGCTACAAACAGGATATTGATAATCCAAATTCAGAAGATTTCGTTTTGCGCTATCCACCTTATAAATTTGATGCGGCTGATTTGCACAATTATGTGATGACAACGCGCCAATGGTGGCAAGAAGCTATTCAGAAAACGGGTATCCATTGGCAACAAAACTTTAGTGGACGTACACACTATTGCGGTATATCGAAACCGTATCCGACTGTCCGAACCAATGCGCCCAATCAACGTACTTTTTGGGTAGAATTGTCGCCTAATCCACAAAATGATAAAGCACGTATGGTATTGGCGATTGACTTGGTTTTGAAAAATGGCGTTGATGATTAATCTTAAATAAACATTCAATTATGTTAAAAAAAATATACACTATTGTCTTCATTATCAATGCTTTATCGGCATTTTCTCAAAAATATAGCAACGAGTTTTTAGCCATCGGTGTTGGGGCAAGGGCACAAGGTATGAGTGGTGCAGTTTTGACAACTACCAACGATGCCTTTTCAAGCTATTGGAATCCTGCTGGATTGACGGGCATCGAAGCACCCTTTCAGATTGGGGCGATGCACGCAGAATGGTTTGCTGGGGTTGCCAAATATGATTTTGTGGGTATAGCAAAACCGTTGAACAGTGCAAAAAAAAGCGTGTTGGGCATATCAGTCATTCGTTTGGGTATTGATGGTATTCCTTATACCTTAAATCTGGTGGGTGCGGATGGTAGCATCAATTACAATAATATTTCTGAATTTTCGGCAGCCGATTATGCTATTCAAGGCTCATATGCACAACAATGGAAAGGCTTGACAATGGGTGGTAATTTGAAAGTGATACGCCGTATTATCGGCACATTTGCAGGTGCTTGGGGTGTAGGTGCTGATTTAGGTATTCAATACAAAAAAGATAAATGGCGTTTTGCAGCCGTTGGTAGAGATATTACAACCACTTATAATGCGTGGACGGCTACTTTGACCGATGCTGAAAAAGTAGTATTCACCCGCACAGGCAACGATATACCAAACTCTTCGGTGGAGATAACAAGACCGACGTTCTTTCTCGCGGCGGGCTACGTGACCCCCCTCAGTAATAAACTCGATTTGACGGTCGAAACAAATGTAGGTATGGCGACTGATGGACAGCGCAATGTGTTGATAAGTAGCAAAGCATTCAACTTCGACCCGCGTTTGGGTTTTGAGGTGGGTTATCAAAAAATGGTGTGGCTACGCGGTGGTGTAGGCAATTTTCAACGCTTGAAAAATGAAGAAGACCCAACAAAAAAAGATTTGAATTTGCAGCCTAATATCGGTTTGGGTTTAAAATTAGGGCGTTTGCATATTGATTATGCATTGACTAATATTGGCAATGTCTCGCAAGTCCTTTATTCCCATATTTTTTCTATGAAATTAGATTTGAAGAAAAAAGAGTAAGCGTAAGTATTTGAAAATCAATTTTAAATATAATTACACAGAGTTAAACATAAGACATTCTAATCTTTATAACAAGACTTGCGCAGCCGTCACTACGTGACTATTCGCTTTCATTTTCTGCGTTTTACCTACCGAAATGTCGTAGCTAACGCTACTTTTAATACAACATAAGGGATGCAAAGTAGCGTTAGCT
>JAYVKQ010000221.1:0-6450 GCA_043768285.1 Saprospiraceae bacterium
TTTTGGTTGGTCTTTTTATTTTTATGCCTTACTATTCTCTCCTGATTTCTATGATAATGGGTATTCTGTATATGGTTATCGGTATTGAGTTTGAGGAAAAAAAATTACGCAAAGATTTTGGTAAGGCATATGAAGATTATGCTTTGGGAAAGAAAAAATTTCTACCTTTTTTGTATTGACACTATGATTATGAAAAAAATGACAATCGTTGGCGCATTTGTGTTGTGCCTACTTTCTACTCTATCTGCTCAAAGCGTGAGGGCAGTATCCAATAATACCAATACGTGGTTTATGTATTTTGGGTCGCACAAGCTATCCGACAAATGGGGTTTGCACCTCGAAGCACAGGTGCGCCGCAGCGAATTTTTAGCGCAATCGCAACAATTATTGGCGCGGGTGGGCGTAAATTATCATTTCAGCCCCCAAGTTTTTGCTACGGTTGGCTATTGTTTTGTAGAGACAGAACCCTATGGCAAGCTACCGGTCAGAAGTAGTTTTCCAGAAAATCGGTTGTGGGAGCAATTGCAACTCCGACATCAAGTCGGTAGTTTTGAATGGATAAGTCGCTTTCGCTTGGAGCAACGCTATGTGCAAGTGCCTGTTTTGAAAGGTACTATATATGCGGCGGGTGATGCCATTTATACAAACCGATTTCGCATTTTGAACCGCTTTTCAATCCCTTTTAAAGGCAAAACGATAGTAGATAAGTCATTTTATCTATCCATTTTTGATGAAATAATGGTCAATTTTGGCGAAAAAGTGGCTTTGAATATCTTTGACCAAAACCGCATATATGCGGCAATTGGCTACAAACTGCCGAAAGTAGGGCGTTTAGAATTGGGCTATTTGAATCAAATGATTATTAGGGGCGATGGCAAAACGATTGAAAATAACCATACGCTGCAAGTAGGTTTGAATGCGAATATTGATTTTTATAAGAAGCCAATGCCAGTACAGAAGTAAGTTGCAGAACCAACCGTAACTAACAAATATGTAATGATATGGTCGGACTAATAAACTCAAATCCCGAAAGGATTGAATATGAATAGACCATAAAGAGTAGGTTCAACAACTCCGAAGGAGTTGAATATCAATTATTTAGCTATTCAAATTTAACTCCTTCGGAGTTGTTGTACCCATTCATTTGTTGCCTATTCATATGTAATCCTTTCAGGACTTTTGACCAACTTATTATTTATAGGCTATTAAGTTAAAGTTTAGATATTTTTCGTTTAAAAGGTCGCTGGTATTATATCAAAAACATAAACACCCTTTTTTACTTTAAAAATAATATGATGCAGCGTTTCTTCTGAAAACACGATACCCTCTGTATTTTCAACAAATTTACCATCTTGCCACACTAATTTACTATTAACAGTTATTCTTTTTATCGTCATTTTGGATTTCGGTACCCCAATAATACCATCGCATTGAGGGGTCTTGATGGTCATTGTGGGCATATTTTTTCTTTTATTCCATTCTATTGATGCAAACCCTTTTACCGTCATTGCGCCCATTTTAAAGTATTGAATATCAGCTAATTGTGGCAAAAATTTGAAGGTTTGATACCCCTCAGTATTGGGGCTTAATCCTCCGAGATATTGTGACATCAGGGTTAAAGGTCCACCCGTCCAGCCATGATTATAGGTACCGCCACCGTAAGTAGCCGAGCCAACTTCCCAGCCTTCCCAGAGCGTCGTTAAGGGGCTTTCGACCATTTTTTTATAGCGTTTTTCCATGCGTTCTAAACCTGCATGGGTCTTATTTTGCATAAAATAGGCTTCTAAAATGTATTTTTCGAGATATGGTCCCGCATTGAAAGTCGTATCTAAAACGGTTTTTACCGTTTCCCATTGGTCAGCGTTACTCAAACCAGAAACGACTGCCATACCATTTGCCCTATCATCAGTTATATGTTTAAAATTAGGTGAAGCAAAGTAGTTACCTTTCCAAAAGTGCTTTTGAAAGGCTTTTTTCAAGCGGTCTCTTTTGTCTTGAATAAAGCGTACCCCCTCAGTATTCTGACTTAAAAAAGCCATTTTTTCTTCGGCTTTTAGAGCTAAATAATACCACGCATTGTCCAAAACAGGTACGTCCACTTTGTCGCCCCAATCGTGCCACATCCAACCGCCTTCTCTATGTATGACCAAATCGTTGCTATCCATATGCCACAATGCCATATATTTTTTGACAAAAGGATAGGCATAACGCATGATAGCTGTATCGCCCGAGTGGTTATAGTAATCCAAAATGCCCCAAACAGTTGCCAACGACTGACCGGGTAGCTCATTAAACCAATTACCAGCCGGTACGGGTGCAAACAATACGCTGTCTTTTTTCTGCCATTCTAAAAAATTGGATATGGCTTTTTGGGTCAATAAATCGGCTTTGCGGTCATAAGCATAGAAGGTTTCGCCTACTTGCAACACGGCATCGCCCCACCATTGCGCCCGTTCTCTATCGGGGCAATCCATATAGTTGTCGCGCATACTGATATCGAGGGTATTGCGGCTTTTTTCCCATAGTTTATTTAAAAAAGGATAAGCATCAAAGTAGCCGACGTGCTGAAAATCGTAGCGGGTTTCTCGATATTGAATATCAATGAGGGTAACGGATTTGGGGACAATATACCAGACTTCATGCCCATTCATAAACCCCAATGTTTCAAAGTCTTGTCTGCCTTTTTTGCAGAGATAATCGGTACGGACATTGGGAGCACTGCCGCCATAATAATTATCGGTACGGATTTCAATTTTTTCACCGCCATTGGCTATGGCTTTAAAATAGGGTGTTATTGTCAAATTGCGGGGTAAGGTAGCAATAAAAGTATCTTGTTTTAAGCCCTCTTTCACCCTCACTTGGGTATATCGCTGCAAACCCGAATTATACCATTGGGGAATATTGCGCTGCCACAATGCGCCCCACGGTTTGCACGGAGCTTTACCGACTTCTACTGCATTTGCCCATTGGCTATCATCATAATTTGTTGAAAACCAATCACCTATATCTTGCTGGGCATCGAAAAAAATATTATGTTCCGATAGCCTAAAATTGGGATTGGGCTGTGCGGCGTTGCGCAAATAGGCGGGATGTTTGATGACTTTCCAGTCCTTAGAACTTTTCAAAAGTTTTGAACTTTTGGAAAGGTTGGCTTCAAATAGTAAACCTGCCCGACCACTGCTTTTGTGGCTAAATCCATTTTTACCAAAATACCATTGCAAAATGGCGATGGTATTTTTACCTTTTTTTAAATATGGACCAATATCAACTTTATCATAATAGGTATCGTTGGGCGTAGGTCCTCGTTTCAATTGCCCTTCAAAAACAACCATTTGCCCATTGATGTAGAGCCAATATTTGCTATCAACGGAAATGTCTGCCAATACTGAGGGGGGTATATCGTTGCTAATATCCACCGTTTTGCGCCAACAGAACCACATATTTTTCAAGGTATCGGTAGGCGAAGGGGGGCATATCCACGAAGCCTGCCAATCTGTTTTGATGTTTTTGACGGGATGCTGGGCGTGTAATATTGTAAGGCAATAATAACACAATAAGGTTAAAATGATTTTTTTAAACATAAAACGCAGTGTAGTTTGATATTTTTAACAGATATTTGTAGGCGTAATGAATGTACGTTCAGAACGAACTATAGTATATTTCAGGTGTACAAAAACTTAAGTCACCCCAAATTCTACAACAATTACATTGCGACACTACGTGACTAAGAAATTTTTTGTATTATCGCTTTTTATAAACATTAAGTCCCTATCGGGTCTGTGAAAAATGCTCGAATTTGTGTCGCGTTAGCGACAATATGTTTATAACAGACACTATTCCCAAAAACTCCTTTAGTCACGTAGTGACGCAATTAAATTGTTGTAAAATTCGAGGTAACTTAAGTTATCGCAAAACAGTGAAATATTTACATGACCTATTTTTATTAGAAACAAAATACGCAAATTTAACTCACTTACATACGCCTTATATAAAGATGAAACAAACGGAGACATATTATAAAACCCTGTGGACGCACTTCCGCGAAGGCGATAAAGACGCTTTGGCAGAAATATACAGCGATTTTGTGGGCGTTTTGTACAATTATGGCTTTAATATTTGCCAAGACCCGTTTGTTGTGCAAGATGCTATTCAAGATTTATTCGTGGATTTGTGGCGGATGCGGGCAACCTTGTCAGAGGCACAGTCCGTTAAGTTTTACTTATTTCGGTCATTACGAAGGCGTTTGCACAAAGCCATTGAAGCCCAACACCAAACAACCTCTTTTGAAGAAAACTATGGTCTTTCCGCTACTTTATTAGAAGAAAATAGTATAGATGAAGCTGAATATACCCAAAAAATCAAGCAACTACATCAACATATTACCACCTTGCCGCCCCGCCAAGTAGAGGCTATTCGCTTGCGCTTTTTTGAAGGTTTTAGCTTAGCGCAAATTGCCGAATTGATGGATATGAATGAACAATCGGTTAGGAATAGCATCAATCGGGCTGTTCAAAAACTTAGGCAGACGTTTGTGTATTGGTCGTGGTTGTTTATTGTAATTTCAATATGACCCCCTCAGTTATATATTCTAAAATTTCTCCTTCATAAGTGAGTTAATAATCCAAAAGCCCACTCTGGTACTTCCAGAAAATAGCAACCAATGGATTTCTCACAATACACCATAGAAGATTTTGTGCAAAAGGACGCTTTTATTGCTTGGGTAAAAACAGGCGAAGGCAATGATTTTTGGCAAAATGTCCTTAAAAATTATCCGCATCAACTCCAAACGATAGCGCAAGCAAAAGCCTTTATTCAAGCGGCAAATACATTACCCGTAGCGACGTTAAGCGACAGTGCCAAAGCCGATATGTGGCAGCGCATTGATTGGCGGATTGAGGAAGATGAAACATTGGAAAAGCCTGCAAAATCGTATCGGTTATGGTGGGCGGCGGCGGCTTCTGTTGCTGTTTTAACCGTTATAAATGTTTTATATTTTTATAAAAATGATAAAAACACTGTTAAAATAGCTCAAAATACTTATGGCACATCCCGAGACACTCGGGAGGGGGGTACTCTTAGTGAAAATAAATTAACAACACAATCCAATTCTGCAAATGTAATCACTTTCTCCAACGACCAAGACAAACCACGCCTTATCAACTTGCCTGACGGTAGCTCTATTTCTTTACATAAAAATAGTCAATTCTATTATCATTCTGATAAATTTAATGTAGAAAATAGAGAAATATATTTTACAGGAGAAGCTTTTTTTGATATTGCGAAAAACCCTAAAAAGCCATTTTTGATATATGCCAATGACTTGGTGACAAAGGTTTTAGGTACAAGTTTTACGATAATAGCCTTGCCAAAAGATAAAAAAGTGGTTGTTTCGGTGCGCTCGGGCAAGGTGTCTGTTTTTAATAAAAATGATATTGTACTATCAGATAATGCGATTTCGACAAAAACAGCTGGTATTATTTTAACGCCCAATCAGCAAGTGATTTTTACTAAAGAAACCGCGAAAATGGTGAAAACATTAGTTGAAGTGCCTATTATTATCGTCCAGAGTTCGATTGTGCAACACGATTTTAATTTTGTGCAAACGTCGGTTTCAAAGGCATTTGGTATTTTGGAACAAGCATATGGTGTTAAAATTAGTTATGACGAAAAAATACTGAGGGGGTGTACGATTACAGCCCCACTTGAAGATGAGACTTTGTATGAAAAATTAGATATTATTTGCAAAATCACGCGCTCATCTTATGAGGTTTTAGATGGGCAAATTGTGGTTAATAGTAGAGGATGTAAATAAACTAAACAACATTAAAATTATGAAAATAAAATTAAACAAACACGCCTTTTGGCTCAAAATCATGCGATTTACATTGTTCCCCTTGATTTTAGTCGGGTATTTTACCGTTTTTTCCTATGCACATTCGGTGCATGGGCAAGACCCTTTGGATAAAAAAATTTCCCTTTCACTTGAAAACAAGGAAGTCGGTTTTGTTCTAAAACAAATTGAAACGCAGGCTGATGTCAAATTTGCATTCAGTCCACAAGTGATTGATATATCGCAAAAAATAACGGTCAAAGCGCAAGACGAGCCTTTGGAAGCTGTTTTTAAGACCGTTTTCAAACCTTTGAATATCAAATATGAGGTATCGGGCAAATATATTTTGCTTGTTCCAAATACGGATGTTCCCAATATTTTACAAAAAATAGCTACCGCAGTGGTACGCCCCCCCCTCAGTATTTCAGGCGTTGTGAATGATGAAAAAGGTGCGCCTTTGCCCGGGGTCAGTATCGTTTTAAAAGGTACAGCTACAGGAACTATCACCGATGAAGATGGTAAATTTATACTAAACCGAAAGTGGTTTTCGGATTTTAATTGCTAAAAAAAGGCTAATTTTGTTATAAAAAGACATGCAACAGTTATCAATTGAAGAATTA
>JAYVKQ010000222.1:0-8357 GCA_043768285.1 Saprospiraceae bacterium
AAAAGATGTGGGTAATGGACAGAGTTTCAAACTTGCGTCAAGTTGTCGCTTTAAAATACTGAGGGGGTATTCTAATTGTAAAATGTCCTATTCATAATCATTGGTGTTCAAAAGATATTGTTTTAAAAATAAAGTATTGATTTTCAACAACTTACAATGTCGTTAGCAATCGGTTTAGTAAACGGAAATTAATTTTTTTTTCAAAAAAATTAATTTCCGTTTACTAAACCTACGCACAAAACCATTTTTATAACATTATTCAAAATCCTTTGAACACTAATGATTCTTAAAACATTAAAATCAAGAATAAGCGATAATTCTTATAACTTTTCACATAATAGAAATATGAAACAATCACTATTGAAATTATTTTTAGTAAACCTATTTTTGGCCACTATTTATCCTGTCACAGCCTGTACCATCTTTATGGCTAATGACGGGCAAAACGTATGGATAGGAAACAATGAAGACTACCTTCAAAATACGACATACAGAATGTGGTTTTATCCTGCCAAAAAAGCCGATTATGGTTATGCTATTTGGACGGATTTGTTGTTCGTAATAAAGCGGAATAATTACAAAAATCCGCAAGGTGGATTGAATGAGCATGGGCTTTTTTTAGATTTTACTGCCATTGATGAAATACCTATTGTAAAAGATGCCAGCAAAAAAGATAGGACACAACCAGTCGCTACCGATATTTTGAAAAAATGTAAAACTGTAGATGAAGCATTGGCATATCTCAATCAATTCAATTTAATAGAATTGAAGCTCGCTCAATTATTTATCGGTGATGCAACGGGTAATTATGCAACCGTTACAGGTGGTTATGTCGTAAAAAAAACTGAAAATAGCTTTGCCCTCACCAACTATTGCATAAACAATGGGCAAAAGAAAGCCTGCCACAGAAGAGATGTTGCGACACATTACTTGAACGATAAAACCACTTTTCAATTAAGTGATATAACCCATATACTGGAAAAGTCTGCACAAAAATTTCCCAATAAATATACGACCAATCTCTCAACGGCGGTTAATTTAAAAACCCGTACTCTTAATTTATACTACAAACAAGACTTTACAACCGTAGCGACTATATCATTAGCTGAAGAATTAAAGAAAGGAAAACATCATAAAGATATTGAAAAGTTTTTTCCAGAAAACATTGCACCTATTCTTGAAAAAACCTACATAAACAAGGGCATAAGTGCAACTATTGAACAGTATAAGTCATTACGACAAACATCTATAGAGCAATACAATTTTAAGAATGATGATGCCCTTAACCTTGCTATAAGTTGGATTGATAAAGGTCAAGCCAGTAATGCCTTACAACTATTGCACTGTTTAAACGAATTTGACCCATCCAAAACCGTCCTTCAAACTTGGATAGGTATTGCAAATAAAAAGATTAACAATGTAGAAGAAAGCAATAAGTATTTTTCTAAAGTTTTGAGCCAAAATCCTAATGATTATTTAGCAACACTTTGGGGAAAACAAGAAGGAGGGAAAGTAACTTTTAAGTTGACAGAATTTGAAGCGGCTGAACGCGTTTGGCTTGTAGGCGAATTTACCAACGGGTTAAAAAACCCTATAAAAATGAGAAAAGAAAAGGATTATTGGACTTGTGCCGCTATTTTACCGAAAGGCGAAGTTACTTACAGGTTCGTTGTTAACAATTCTTATTATGTTGATGGCAAAAACGTTTTACATGTAGGCAAAGATGAGAACACACTTTCAAAAGTGTATGTTTGGTAATAACAGCTTTATTAAACAAGCTAAAATCTCGAAAATTAGATAAAATACTGAGGGGGTGCTTGACTGTCCCTATTTCATTTTCACAATTAACATTAGCAAAAAGTGCTAAATCTAATGTACATTATGAATAATATTCCTTCAATTAAAATCCTAATTATCTGCCTTTTTGTAGGCACATTAAATCCTCTTTTTGCCCAAGAAGGGCATGCCATTCGCACACAATCACCACAGCCACAAAAATACAATGTGACTTACCCCCAACTAAAAGAATATGAAGGGCTTTACGAATATCGCAATAACACAACCCTGAAAATAGCGGCTTCTCCAATTGATACTATTTTATTGGCGATTATTAATGAAAGTAGGTATCCTTTGAAGCCTTCCGACAAAGACCTGTTTTTAAATTCGGGAAATGAAAAAATCCTATTTTTTAGGAATAAAAAGAAGGCTATTGCAGGTTATATTGATGGCAAAGACACGTTTAAATTGTTGGATAATAAGCTGAAATTCCCGAAAAAGATGTGGTATCCAAGGCTCAACGTGTCAAAGGATTCTAAATATATTTATAAACAACCGACCAATGATAACGACGGTTTGAGCGTAGAAAATTTAGATAAATCAGGCTTAAATAAAGCATTACTGGATGAATTGGGGCAAAAACTCATCAATGGGACGTATAAAAATGTCCACAGTATTTTGATAATAAAAGACGGTAAACTCGTTTTTGAAGAATATTTTTATGAACACAACAAAGCTAAATTACACGAAATGCGCTCGGCTACAAAAAGCGTTATTTCCGCCTTAACGGGTATTGCGATTGAAAAAGGTTTTATTAAAAATGTAGAAGAAAAGGTGCTGCCATATTTTTCAGAATATACGTTTAATAACGATTTGGTCGCCAAACAACGCATCTCAATTGAAAATTTATTGACCAACCAAAGTGGTTTGGATTGTGATGCCGCTAACCCCAAAGCGGCGGGTAATGAAAATGAAATGTCATATAAAGACGATTGGATACAATATTCACTCGATTTGCCGATGGCAGATAGTGCGGGCGGACGTGGTATGTATTGTTCGAGTAATCCGTTAATACTCGGTAGGATTATCGAAAAATCAACCAATATGGCTCTACCCGAATTTGCAACACAAACCCTTTTTAAAGATTTAGGTATTACACACTTCAATTGGCATTTTAAATTAGACATATCAAGTGCTGAAACTTATGGACAAGTCAATTTGACTTCCAGAGATATGGCAAAATTTGGCTTACTTTATTTAAACAAAGGTGTATTTAATGGTAAACAAGTCCTTTCTAAAGACTGGGTCGAACAATCCTTTGCCAAACATTCGGTCGTGCAAGGGCTTGATTATGGTTATTTGTGGTGGACAAAGTATTTAGATGCGGATGGTGTTAGGTATTACGGCAAATTGGCGCAAGGAAACGGTGGGCAGAAGATTTATATTTTTCAAGAACTAAATTTGGTCGTCGTCACGACGGCAGGTCATTATAATACACAATCGCCCATTAATGAGATAGTGGCTAAGTATATTTTACCGAGTTTTAATAAAAAATAAGGCTTGAAATAGGTAAAATACTGAGGGGGTACTTGCTTGTAAATTTTAAATAATTCAAAATTTTAGACCACTATGAAAAAGATTATCACATCAATTTTTGCTTTATTTTTAATTGGACAGTTGGCATTTGCCCAACAAAATTTGCCTATAATAAAAGCATCATCAGTCAAAGTTGCCATTAAAGACGGTGAAGAAGGCATCACAAAATATTGGTATCATCTTGAAAAAAGCAAGTTTCCAATTGTCTATGATTTGGCTAAAAACCAAGATGCAAGGCAAGTAACATTTTATACAGATATAGATAGTATTTCATTTAAAGTAATGTCCAATGCGTCTTATTCTTTCAATGTTATTTTAAATCAAAAAGAGACCATTTCAGTAATGTTATCAACTTTCACAACGGAATATTCCAGCCTAAATAATAGGACTGGTGTTGATACATTCCCTTTTACAGTCAATAAAAACAAACAAATTTTGCTAAAAGGCTCTATAAACAATAGCCCAGAAATAGATTTTGTCTTTGATTTAGGCGCGAGAATTACCTATTTAATTGGTAATAATTTAGCCGATAAAAACCATCTTATTTTTGATGGACATATTGAAGATGAAAGTGTTACAGGTTTATCTTCTGAAAAAACAAGTAGCAGAAATACCTTGAAATTTGGAAATATCAAAGTAGAAAATACGCCTATTTGCTATATTGAAGAAGCGGGTTTCCTCGAAAAAGGTGGCGGGTTAATTGGTTTCAATATTTTTCAAGGTAAAATATTAGAAATAGATTTTGATAAGCAAGTTTTGATAATCCATAATAATTTGCCCAATAAAAAAAGCGACTATTCTTCAATACCCTTTAAACAAACAACGGGCGGTATGTATCTGCCTATTACGATTAACAATGGTGCAAAAGAAAGTTCAGGTTGGTATTTTTTTGATACAGGTGCAGACAATAGCTTGACTTTTGACGCAAAATTTGCCCAAAAAGAAAAACTTCAAAACACGATGAAGGAAATCGGAAAGGCTGGCATTGCCTCAAGTGAAAATAGGGTTATAAATGCTGTGGTATTAGAAGTTCCTAAGGTGAAAATTGCCAATTTTACCTTAGAAAATGTGCCAACTCTGTTAGCAGATGAAACGCATGCAGAAGCAGTTTTTGAAGATGGTGTCATCGGCATTGGGCTTCAAAAGCGGTTCAATATGATAATTGATTACCCGAATGGCATGATATATTTAAAACCCAATCAATATTTTAAAGACACGTTTAAAAAAAAAGAAAATGAAACGGATTATGGCAAAATCATAGGCTTATCTATAGCGTTGGGGATTTTGATAGTAGGATTTTTCCTTTATAAAAAGTTTAAGCATTGACAGAAGTAAGTATATTCTAACTTTATAAAACAATACATGATGAAATATTTTAAAATCATTGTTCCTTTATTTTCAATCTTTTCTATTTTTTTGACGGGTTGTAGCACGACAAAAAACACAATGTATCAGTTAACTAAAAACTATAAACCCGATGACCAGCAACTATACGAAACAGTTGTAAAATTAGACAGTCTTTTTTTTGGGGCTTACAATACCTGTACGATAAACCTTGATAAATATGGCTCTTTTTTCTCTGAAAACATTGAATTTTATCACGACAAAGGCGGTTTAATGACTTCAAAGCAAGATATAATAGATGCTACAAAAAGAAATATTTGTGGTAAAGTGACAAGAGAACTTGTAAAAGGCAGCATTGAAGTGTATCCGATAAAAGATTTTGGGGCAATTGAAATAGGCTTGCACAAATTTCACAACAATCAAGAACCTGTTGGTACGCCGTCAAAAGTTGGACGATTTATGGTTATTTGGGAAAATAAAAATAAGGAGTGGAAAATAAGACGCGTGATAAGTTTGCATTAATTTAACCTTTTCGAGTTGAATATACTGAGGGGGTATCCGTAGATAACTATAAAAATTCTAATTGAAAATTGATGACATACAGTATAAAAAAAACGATTACATGTTTATTTTGCCTTTTAAAACTAATGCTTTGGGGGCAAAATGCACTTTTGCAAATTGATAGCATCCTGCAAAAAGCCTATAACGACAAGGCTTTGAACGGCACTATTTTAATCGCCAAACACGGTAAAATAGTGTTTGAAAAAAGTTATGGCTTTGCTGATTTTGAGAAAAAGAGACCCCTCAGTAAAAACACGCAATTTCAAATAGCATCGGTCTCAAAGCAATTTACAGCGTTTGGTATTATGGTTTTGAAGCGACATGGCAAACTGAATTATGATGATAATGTCGTGAAATTCATACCCGATTTTCCCTATCCTAATATCACGTTGCGGCATTTGATGCAGCATACTTCGGGTTTGCCCGAATTTTGGAACGGCATACGCCCAAATTTAGACACAACGCGCTCAAATGGCAATAAAGAAATGATTGCTTATTTGATAAAAAACAAACTGCCTTTGCGCTTTGAAACGGGTGAAAAATGGGAATATTCGGATATTGGTTACGATATTTTGGCAACGATTATTGAAAAAGTATCGGGTCAAACGTATCAAAAATTTCTCAAAAAACAGGTTTTTCGACCCGCAAAGATGCACAATACTGAGGGGGTGCTTGTAACGGATATTCGCCGTATAAAAGCGAAAAGCTTGGCGCGGGGCTATATTCAAGACAGCATAAAAGGCAATCAATTAGCGCATGAAGTCCGCAATTTCGTGTTTTATCTCGGTGATTTTTATGGCGATGGTTCAGTCATTTCAACGGCAAGAGATTTGAAAAAATGGGACGATGCTTGGCGAGGTTTTATGCGTGAAGATAGCCTTCATTTTAGCGAAGCCTATCGCCCGATTATTCGCAAAGACGGTGCTGTTTATGAGGTGCAAAAAGGGGTCAATTATGGATTTGGTTGGTCGTTGCGAGATGAGCCACCGATGGGTAAAATATATGCCCACAATGGCGGACACCCCGGATTTATCACCAATTATTACCGCTATCCCGATAAGCAAATGACTTTAATTGTCTGCCGAAATGTAGAGCAAAAGGCATCTTTTGCACCTTATTTACAAGCAGTTAGGGCATTATTACCAACCATATAAAATAATTTAATAACGCTTTTTACTCTTTATGGTCAAAATACTGAGGGGGTGCGATACAATGAAAAAAGACATCCTTTCTTCAATTAAATAAAAGGAAGTCGTTTAAATATCAATGAGGTTGTAACATTTCAGTTTTTAAAAAGGTCAAAATATAGTGGGGTAAAATACTACTAAAATGTCTTAAAACAGACTTGACTTTATTCAAATTTTAAAACTAATTATTTAACAATCAATACTCGAAAGATGAAAATACAACCTCTATTATGCTCATTACTAATAATCCTCGTTGTTGCGTGCCAACAAAAAGCCAGTTTTCAACAAAAAGAAACCTTAACGCATGACGCCATTAAAATTGAAACAGATAAATTTTTTAACAAATTAGTGGACATCAGGAGAGACCTGCATAAAAACCCTGAATTGGCAGGTAAGGAACTCAATACACAAAAAACGATAAAACAATACTTGCTCGATTTAGGATTAGAAGTTGAGACAGACATTTATGGTTATGGTCTTGTTGGTATTTTAAAGGGCGGAAAAAAAGGTAAAAAAATAGCTTGGCGTGCCGAAATGGATGCACTGCCCAATGATTTTCCCGATGACGTTGATTTTAAATCTCAACTAAAGGGTGTTCAACATGGTTGTGGTCACGACATTCATATCGCAATTGCACTTGGTATTGCAGAAGTTTTATCGAAAAATAAAAAGTCTTTAAATGGGACGGTTTACTTTATTTTTCAACCCGAAGAAGAAACATTTATTGGAGCTAAAAAGATGATTGACAATGGTTTACTATCCAAAATAAAGCCTGACGAAATTTATGGTTTGCATGTAGCTGCCTTACCCGTTGGGCAAATAATGGTTAAACCGAATGAAATATTTGCCTATCAAAAAAGAGTACGTATTAAACTTAAAGAGGGCTTGACCGATAAACAAACAAAAGAATTAACCACAAAAATCCACAGTTTTTTGTCGCGTGCAAAAGCGGACAGTAAGCCGTGGGAAATACAACATGTCATTGACCCCAAAATTGGACTTGCAAACCCTAATACAATTTTTACAGATTACTTAATCATGGATGAAAATTTCACCAATTATACTGAAAATAAAGAACGCATTTTAGAAGCGTATTTATACGAGACTAATTCCGCAAATTTGACAGACATCATCCCTAAAATTAAACAAGTCATAGAAACCAGCAATTATAAAGACCAATTGATTTCCATAGCGTTTGTACAGGAAAATCCAACAGTTATGAATGATAAAAAATTAACAGACATTGCAGTAAATACATTGGGCAATATTTATGGAAAAGATTTGGTCGTGAACAGTTATGGTCAAATGCCTTTTTTTAATGACGATTTTGCCTATTTTCAACAAAAAACCCCTGGTGTTTACTTCATTCTTGGCGGCTCTAATTTTGAAAAAGGGGTGATAGCCATGAATCATGCACCGAATTTTAAAGTGGATGAAGAATGTATTAAAACAGGTGTTAAAAGTTTTACTTCATTAATTGTTGAAAGGCTAAAAAACAATTTTTAAACAATTTAAAATTAAACTATGCAACAGTTTTCTGCTTTTCGTCTGCTTTCATTCTTCTTTTATCTCGCAATTTCTACAAGTTGTGCACAAGTGGTATCAACTCCAAGAACGGGTAATCCTTCGATAAAGGCTTGATGTACAACCTAAAAATAGGCAGAGGAAGTCGCTATTTTTCAGGTAGAATTTACGCCCCCGTTTTTGATGGAAAATGGAAGATGATAGAAAATGCGGCAGTAGAATTAGGGGCTGGTTTTCAGTTAAAATAATTTCTATTTAATTCGTGCGAAGATTTAGGGTAAGATTTTTTGAAGGAAATTGATGATTTGTTGAATGATTCTTTTTTCAAAAAAAATCATTCAACATATCATCAATTTCCTTCAAAAAATC
>JAYVKQ010000223.1:0-4837 GCA_043768285.1 Saprospiraceae bacterium
TTGATTTTCTTTTTATAAAAAATTGGAAATTTTTTATAAAAAGAAAATCAAAAACCTTCTTGTATTTTTAAAATTTTTAGAGTGCCAAAGTAGAATTAATATTTAATTTAAAAAAAAATCATAAAATATTGCTATTCAATTTTTTAAATAATATTTTTGATAAAAATCCTACCTCTAAAAAGCGCAAAAATACTGAGGGGGTCAAAAAAAGAGTTGTCAAATTAGCTCCCGAAATCACGACTTGGACAATAAACGAACAAGATATACCAGTTGAAATCCACCGTGAAATACGCCGCAGTTGGCGGTACTCATTTGCCAAACAACGCCTACTCATCCGCTTGCCCAGAACAGGTGATGCTGCTTTTGAAGAAAAAATATTTGCCGCCATTCGCATATCTTTAGAAGAGAAAACGGAAAAAAAACCACAGCTTCTTAAAAAATATGACATCAAAGACTATCAAGATGGCGATACCCTCACCGTTGGCAAGCGCACTTATTATTTGAAAATTGAGTTAGAAGATAGAAAAACCCACGCTGCCAAGTTGAGCAAAAATAGTTTAATTCAAATCAGCTTGGGCGTAGGAAACACTGAGGGGGTGGTGTCGCAACTGCTTAGTCGCATTGTGTCAAAAGATTTTTCTGCCGAATTTTCGAGGCGCGTATTTGAACTCAATCATCAATTTTTCAAGAAAAATATTAAGTCTATCAATTTCAAATATAACCATTCTAACTGGGGCAGTTGCTCCTCTACGGGCAATTTAAACTTTAGTAGTCGGCTATTATTTGCGCCTGATGATGTGCAGGATTACGTAATTATCCACGAGTTGTCGCATTTGATAGAACTCAACCATTCGGATAGATTTTGGAAATTGGTATCTGATGCAATGCCCAACTATAAGGAGAAGGAAAAATGGCTAAAGAAAAATGGACATTTGTGTCGGTTTTAGTCCAATATAGTATGAAATATGGATACAAGCGATTTATTAAAAAGAGTGCGCAAGATTGAGTTAAAAACCAAGGGCTTATCGGCGCATATATTTTCTGGAGAATACCATTCGGCATTCAAAGGTAGGGGTATGTCGTTTAGTGAAGTACGGGCATATAGCTACGGCGATGATGTGCGGAATATAGATTGGAATGTGACCGCCCGCGCCAATACGCCTTTTGTGAAGGTTTTTGAAGAAGAACGCGAATTGACGGTTATGCTTTTGATAGATATGAGTGGCTCGTCTTTTTTTGGTACACGCATACAAGCTAAAAACGATATGATAGCCGAAATATGCGCGGTTTTAGCGTTTTCAGCTACCAATAATAATGACAAAGTAGGCGTAATTTTTTTTACAGATACAATAGAAAAATTCATTATCCCTAAAAAAGGTCGCTCACATATTTTATTGATTATTAGAGAGTTACTGAATTTCAAAGCAAAAAGTAAGGGTACTAACCTTGGCGAAGCCTTCCAGTTTTTGAATAGCGTTATCAAAAAACGGAGTATATGCTTTGTGCTATCTGACTTCAACGCCGAGAGCTACGATGATGCTTTGCGGATTGCAGCCAAACGCCATGATATAGTAGGAATCAGAATAAACGACCCTTTGGAAGAAAAACTACCCGATATGGGTTTGATACAAGTAGAAGATGCCGAAACGCGCGCAAGACAATGGTTAGATACAGGCGATAAAAATGTGCGTGTTGCTTATGAAAAGAATTATCTCACACAACTTCATGCCTTTAAAATGCTTTTTAACAAAACAGGGATTGATTTTGTGAATATTAAAACGACGGAGAATTATGTGACGGCATTGAAGAGTTTTTTTGAAAGCCGTTTTAAATAAGGCATAGTAAATAAATAAGGGACGAAGTAAAAAATAAAGTACCCAACTTGACTTTTATATTTTCTTTAATCAAGGCAAATACTTTGCGTAATAATGGATTATTAAAAAAGGATTTAACGCAGAGTAAAGGAAATAGAAAGGACAAGTCGGGTAGTTTATTTTTTACTTCGTCCCTAAACTTACATTTATTTTTTTCGCGTACCTAAGTTATTTTTCTTACATATCGAAAAATGCAAATTTGACATTTTTTAAAGTATTGATTATCAACATTTTATGATGTTTTGCGGAGGCTAAGAGATTCGAACTCTTGATACACTTTTGGCGTATACACACTTTCCAGGCGTGCTCCTTCAACCACTCGGACAAACCTCCTCACATTTTTAAGCCTGCAAAGATAAGTTAATATATATGTGAAAACAAAATTTTGGGTACTTATATAAAATCATCCACTGCATTCAAATTTTTCAATGGTTCTTCTACTCTTTTTACGGCTTCCAAAGTCGCAGCCGTAGCTGATAAGGCAGGAGCAAAAAACAAACCCAAAACAGGAACAGTTAGCATTAACAAAAAGACCATCCCATTACCAATAGCCAACCCTTGATGCCTTTTTGCAAAGGATTTACTGTTTTTGATATTATAATATTTTTCGAGCGTATAATCTAAATTGCTAAATCCAGCATAGAAGGATTGGACAAAAAATATCAAAAATGGTGCAATTAATCCAATAATGGGCACAAATCCTAATAAAAACAACCAAAAGGTGTACCACAATTCTTTGATTAAATTGCGCAAGCTCAGAAACAGCCCCCTCAGTATTAGGCGCATATTTGTCCATGATAGAAACGGTGGATCATATACAGGTTGCCCCGTTTGTATCGCTTGCACCCGTGCTGCCAAGGGGGACATAAATGGAGCCAACAAGCCCACCAAAATATTGCGATAGGTTAAGAAACCCACTACACCCAAGACAAACCAACTCATATAGTGCGCAAAACGCTCAATAAACCCATGCCCATACCACGATGTAGGATATAGTTCTGTTAGGTAAATCGAGACATCGGTGTGTACCAAAAAGACACTATACCCGATGCAGCCACCCAAAATGATGCTGATAAGACCAGGCATCAAAACGTAATACCACAGCTTGTTATTCGCAATAATACGCCATGCTTTGCCGTAACTTAATATACCGTCTGCCAAATCTTTGAACATATTTATTATATTTTGAGCGTGTATTGATAATTCTTTTTTAGCTTTGCACTGTACTATAACATTCTCGCCTTCAATATTATCCCAAACAATTGCAACTTTGGTTGTAAATTAGATGAATAAGCACAAATCAACTACTAAACACTTATTTTCAACGAAATTTACATCCGCTTTTTTTCATGAAATTAGACATATTAGCCATTGGCGTTCACCCAGATGATGTCGAGTTGTCTTGTTGTGGCACCCTCTTGAAACATATTGACTTAGGCTATTCTGTTGGTCTTTTGGATTTGACGAAAGGCGAGCTTGGCACGCGTGGCAGTGCGACACTTCGCACCCAAGAAGCAATGGCTTCGCTCAAAATAATGGGGGCATCAATACGAGAGCAGTTGGATTTGCCCGATGGTTTTTTTACCCAAACCCAAGAAAATGTAACCAAAGTCATAAAAGTTTTAAGAAAATATCGTCCCGAAATTGTTTTTGCCAATGCGCTTGACGATCGTCATCCCGACCACGGAAGAGCCGCAAAACTAACTGCCGATGCCTGTTTTTTAAGTGGTCTTATTAGAATAGAAACAATTGGTGATGATGGACAACCCCAAGCGGAGTGGCGACCCAAAGCGGTCTATCATTATATTCAAGACCGGGCCCTGAAACCCGATTTTGTGATAGATATATCCCAATTTGTGGATAAAAAATTTGAGTGCATCATGGCATTTAGTTCCCAGTTTTTTAACCCCCTCAGTAGTGAGCCACTTACGCCCATATCAAGCCAAAGTTTCTTAAATTCAGTTAAGGGAAAAGATGCGACTTTCGGGCGATATATTGGTGTAAATTATGCAGAAGGCTTCAATGCTACCCGCACGACTGGGGTTAATGATGTTTTTGATTTGGTGTAAAACACAGTATAATCTATCATTTTGATAAATGCATATCTTCAATTTGTTCATATGTAGTGGTTAAATCAAGTCAAAATGGCTAAAAAATTGCAGGTATCCCATAATTACCCTATTTTTGCCGACCAATTTTTTATCAATCATTAGCGATACGACTATCGCACAACCGCACATCTCAATATGAATATTCTAATTATAGGCGGTGGGAATATGGGTCTCACCTACGCACAAGCCTTCTTGCGTTCGCACGTCACGACTTTGGAACAGATGATGATACTCGAACATCTGGAAGACAAAGCCAAACAATTGCGTCAATTAAATCTTGGAACAGTATTTCTCGACTCAAAGCATTGTATCCATAAAGCGGATATTATCATTCTTGCCGTCAAACCGCAAGATTCACCTTCACTTTTTGAGCAAATTAGCCCTAATACCCAAGCGGGTCAAGTTTTTTTAAGTATCATGGCGGGTGTAAAAATGGAGAATATACAAAAGGCTTTGGGTGTTAAAAAAGTGATACGCGCCATGCCTAATTTACCTGCGCAAATTGGTCAAGGAATGACCGCTTTTACCGCTACCGATGATGTCACGCGCTTAGAGTTGGCAATGGTGCAAAACCTTTTGGCAACAACGGGCAAAGCCGTGTATGTCGAAAAAGAAGAGATGATAGATGCCACAACTGCCATATCGGGCAGTGGTCCAGCGTATGTTTATTACTTCATGGATGCCATGATGCAAGCCGCGCGTGAAATGGGCTTTTCAGAATCCGAAGCGGAACTATTGGTGGTGCAAACGTTTACTGGGGCAGTTGATTTATACAACAAAACCAATCTCTCGTGTAGCGAATGGATAAAGCGCGTATCGTCGAAAGGCGGTACTACCGAAGCCGCCCTTAAC
>JAYVKQ010000224.1:0-14786 GCA_043768285.1 Saprospiraceae bacterium
AAAAAGTGCAACGGAACGCTGTTCCGTTGAAGGAGGAGACGACGAAACAACGTTGCGTGGCACTGAAATACTGAGGGGGTAGTTGCATTTCTGTTTGTAATTCATACAAAAAATCTAATGTTTTATAGCATTGGTAGAAGACGCTTTTTTCGTTTCTTCTTTGATGATTGTCGCATTTTTAAGGCGTTCTTCGCGCTCTAACTTGCGTTTTTCTACCAATTTATCGCGTATTTGTTTAAAATCAATCGGTTTATTGTTTAAGGTGCGATGCCATGCTAAGATAACAGCAATAGCTTGGTCTTCTGGAAATGTGATATTGACCTCACGCAGATAATGCGACATTCGGGAACCTTCATAAAAACCCCAATTGCTACATATCCAACGCCCAAGGCTGAAATAGAGTTTGTGTTCCGCTTGTGCTTCAGACATAGCCGCGAACTTTTGACGCGAAGATGCTTCCGTCAATTTGTTCAACTCAACTATGGCATCCGGCAAATCTTTAGGGATATATTGCCCCGAAATCTGCGATTGCTGAATCCGTTTATTGTAGTTTTCTTGATACTTTTCCTTCGACATAGGCGGGTTAAATTCCCCATCTTGTGCCAAAAGTGTTGAACTAAAGCATATAATACTCAAAAAAACGATTGATTTTAGGCTCATTGATATTTTCATTTTCTTCTAAAACGTTTAGGGTTTAGGTTTAAGTATAAGTTAATTTCTTAAGGATATGTTATTATATATGCTACTGTACTGTTAAAAATCCTAATAAAACTATAAATTCAACCAATAAGACAACTTTAAAACCAGTGCCTTATTCTTTGTCTGAAAAGCTCTAAAACGTTGTAAATCAATAGTTTCATCTTGTGCAAAATAGTTGTCGGTATAGACCAAAAACACATCTGACATGGGCTTGTATCGCCATTGAAAACGACTGTTGATATTCACATTATTGGACTGCGTATTGTACTGAAACCACGTTGTCCAGAACATATTGCGGTTAAAATTTATCTCCGTTTTGGGGCTTAATAGTAGCAACGTTGTAATACCATCATAACCTTTTACTGGTGGCAGTGATATACGATTCCATTCAGCTTTTAAAGAAAATTTGCCCCAGGGTTGTATGCGATAATTGGCGGAGGCTTCCAAACCAGTACGCTTGCCATTATAAAACTGCCCTAAGGTTAGACGCGAAGTCCACGAAAAAGTCTTGCGCGAGTCTGAATTAAATTGCAAAACCCCATATATATAATAGTAGAACTGAGGTTCTAAAAGGGCATTTTCGTCTGAAAAACTGAATGAGAAAGGCAAATTAACGGCATTATTATCAATCCGAAATTTCAACTCACTGGTATTGCGATAGGTGATAAAATACCGTGCGCGGTTGAACCATTCGTTCAAACTACCATTGGTATTGAGTACTGTGAAATTCTCCAACCCGCCTTGATATTCGGCTACTTTGCCCTCTTTGGGGCGTACTGTATAGTTTATTTCAGTGAAATTCTGCGTAAACCCTAAGCGAATAATCGTGTCGCGTCGGGCATCGTAGTTCTCTATTCTGTTAATAAAACCCATATCAGCGTAAAAGTTTTCACCAATATGCGTCCAATCGGTTAATATCTGCCACCGCGTACCATTCCAGAAAAAGCCCGTTGAAAACATATTATTTTTATTCGATATTTTATCTTTAAAAGAATGGTTGCCTTCGAGCCACGTTTCTAAACGATTGTCGGGCGTGCGAACATTGAGCGAGAGTATGGCATTGCGCCCATAATCCAATTTTTCAGATTTAAAACCCGTAAACCCTTGTCGATTTAAAAAACCAGCTTTGAAATAAGAGCGACCCCAAAAATTTTTCTGAACGGCTGCAGCACTGAAATTTTGCCCTAAGTTAGTCCCTTTTTCTTTTGTGTGCATATTAAAAGCATTAACCCGCACCGATTTTGACACGTTGCCACTCATACGCACACCATATAATAATATAGGTACGGGTTGCGCTTGGGCATTTAAACCAATCGTCCGAGAGAAAAAAGGGCGAGCAGGTGGCAAGCCAAATTGGGTCAAAACGTCACTATTTTCAAGGAAAAACGTACGTTTTTCGGGATAAAATATATTAAAACGAGTTAAATTGGTCACTTGCTCATCTACTTCTACTTGCGAAAAATCAGAATTGGCAGTAATATCCATATTCAGAGATGAAGACAAAGCTACCTTTGCGTCAAGCCCAGCATTAGCCCCCCCCTCAGTATTTTTACCACTTTGATAGTCTTTTGAGACATTCGCAGTAGCATAAGGAATGAGGGCAATATTCGATTTTTCAGACGGCGGTGGCGCATCCCAATTCAGTGTGCCCGTATGCGCGAGGGATATACCAACAAAAGGCAAGGGGATTTTTGTCCAAGTATGCCATGTGCCAGCTTTCACATGACTGCGAATGAAATTGATATTCCACGCCGTCTTGGCAGGGTCGTAGCGTAAGGTTTTGAATGGGATAGCAAATTCCGCCGTCCATCTATCTACGCCTTGTTGCACTTCGGCATACCATTTATTATCCCATTCAAATTGCATATCATCATCACCTGCGCTCAAAAGTGCCTCAGATTGCACCCCCTCAGTATTTAAGCCGAAAAAAAAGCCACTGGCTTGCTGTCCAATCGGGTCAATCAAGACTGCCACGGCATCGGATGACCAAAAATCAACATCGCGTTTGAGGGTTTGAACAACGTGCTTGCCAGAGTCGTAACTCACAAAACCTACATATAGAAAATGGTCGTCATAGGACACCTTTACTTCGGTTTGCTTCAAGGGCGTACCGCCATTTTGAGGGTAATGGATTTGGAAACCCGTGGCAATAGCAGCCTTCTGCCAATCACTTTCGTCTAATATACCATCAATTTTGATAGCATTGGTTGCTTTTTTAGCAGTGATTTGAAAATCAGTTTGTGTTGTAATTTTTTGAGAAAATGCGGCTATTGGTAACAACAATAGGGCGAGAAAATAGGCTCGAGAGGATATAAATAATGTCATTATATAACGGATGATTTTATTGGCAAAGCTTAAAAACGTGCAAAGGTAGGCAATTTTGCTATGCGTATGGTTGTATGCCGTCTATAAATTGAAAAGTCATAAACATTTTTTTGTAAATTATATTGACTTAATCTTAATTTCATGAAACTTATGCACGTCAATATCGTTTTCAAAAGCACTAACAATTTAGTTATATAACATTTTTATAAAAAATAGATATTATATTTATTTATTTTTTATAAATTTATAATCAAATAGTTAGATAATTTATTTTTTAGTATATATCAAAAATGGCATAGTTCTTGAATATTTTTAGTATCCGAATTTTTAAAGAAAATAATTAATAGAATAGAAAATAATAATTAAACTCAATCCCACAACAAGCTTATTTTTCCTACGAACATATCTATTGACGAAAGCCCAACTGTTGCCGAGTAATCGGAACTTTTGTACGCTTTTAATATTTATCTAAACCATATGGGTTTACAGAAAGGAAAAAATCTAAAAGTTTATGTATTAAGCCTTCCCTTTTTGAAAAATCCAATATAGTTTAATGCTGTTCTTTGATGTGTTTTAGAGAAACACATTACCGCCAAAGGCATCTTACAATAGTTACAATTATGAGAAAACCAAGACTGTTTCATTTTTGATTCACTTAAAAAAATTACTTTAGCATGAACGGTCTCATTTTATCATCAAGAAACAACGGCGCAGGGTGGGGAGAACAATTGCCGATAGTGGAATATATCTACGGTATTATTGACTCTAAAATTGATTTTATGGAACTAAAATCGCGCAAACTACTCGAAAACTTAAACACAAACAAGAATTTTGGTTCGCATCAATCTGATTCGGATTGGGCAAAGCCTTCAACACCGAATGGCACTATTATAGAACCCCTTTTCACGAAGGTTGAAAATTTAAGCCGTTCGATGTATTTACTTGAAAAAATCAAATTGTCTTTACGGCATGAAAATGCTTTTTCGGTCATTTCATTACTCGAAAACGATAAGTATTTATCGTTGAATGACGACCAATTGGACAGCGAGCTCGAATTTAGACCCGCTGCATGAGTTAAAGTTAAACAATGTGTGTAGTAAATTGAAAAATCCCGTTTTCCGTTATATAGGAAGCGGGATTTTTTTTATTTGCAGCTATTTATGGCTTATATTTTGCTCATTTTCAAAAGCTTATAAAAAATATTAAAAAAATTCTAATTCCGTTTAACCCTAATTTTACCTAATAAAATATGCCCGAATCGAGTAGCAAATAATTTTGTATGTGACACGCCCATTCTTTGCAGTCTAAACTATCGCAGACTTAATTGTACCAACCGTTTATATTTTAAATATATTAGTATATCCCGAAAAGAAAGTGTAATTTTGCGCCGCTTTTCAAAGGTATTTCTCGTAATCCATTAAAGGCTTAATCCATAGCCTTTGGCTTTGAGAATATGCCAAAAAAAATCAATACAACAATGCAGAATAAAAACATCAGAAACATCGCTATCATTGCCCACGTTGACCACGGCAAAACGACGCTCGTGGATAAAATGATTATGGCAGGTAAAGTTTTTAGCGAACACCAACAAACGGGCGACCTCATTCTCGATAACAACGACCTCGAGCGCGAGCGCGGTATTACCATTTTGGCGAAAAACGTATCTATCACGTATCAAGGTGTGAAAATCAATATCATTGATACCCCAGGTCACTCAGACTTTGGCGGTGAGGTAGAGCGCGTACTAAATATGTGCGATGGCGTTTTACTTTTAGTAGATGCCTTCGAAGGTCCGATGCCACAAACTCGTTTTGTGTTGCAAAAAGCTATTCAATTGGGCTTGAAACCTATCGTAGTAGTTAATAAGGTGGACAAACCGAATTGCTCACCTGACGAAGTATATGAAAAAGTATTTGATTTGATGTACTCATTGGATGCGTCTGATGACCAGTTGGATTTCCCAGTCGTGTTCGGTTCGGCGCGTAATAGCTGGATGGCGGCAGATTGGAAAAACCCAAGCACAGACATTAATTTCCTTTTAGACCAAATCTTAGAGCACATTCCTGCACCTAAGGCAGATATTGAAGGTAGCAATCAAATGCTTATCACATCCTTGGATTATTCAAACTATATCGGTCGTATTGCGATTGGTCGTTTGCGCCGTGGTGTTTTGAGACCCAATATGCCTGTTGTTTTGGTAAAACGCGATGGTGCTATCCAAAAAACGCGCATCAAGGAATTGTACGTGTTCGAGGGTATGGGCAAAGTGAAAGTAGAACACGTTAATGCGGGTGATATATGTGCTATCGTAGGTCTCGATGGTTTTGATATCGGCGATTGCGTTTGCGATTTTGAAAATCCAGAAGCACTACCAACCATCAAAATTGATGAGCCAACGATGAGTATGACATTCACTATCAACGACTCACCGTTTTTTGGTCAAGAAGGTAAATTTGTGACTTCACGCCATATGAAAGACCGTTTGGAGAAAGAATTGGAGAAAAACTTGGCGTTGCGCGTAGAAGCTACTGACTCGGCAGACGCTTGGAAAGTGTTTGGTCGTGGTGTTTTGCACTTATCAGTATTGATTGAGACGATGCGCCGTGAAGGGTACGAAATGCAAATTGGTCAGCCGCAAGTTATTTTCAAAATCGTGAACGGTGTGAAAAGCGAACCTGTTGAAGAATTGAATATTGACGTACCAGAAGATAGAAGTGGTGTTGTGATTGATATGGTAACGCGCCGCAAAGGGCAAATGCTCTCGATGGCTCCGAAAGGCGATAGGATGTTGATGCAGTTCGAAATACCTTCTCGTGGTATCATTGGTTTGCGCTCATTGTTATTGACTTTGTGTCAAGGAGAGATTATCATGACCCACCGTTTCATCGAGTTCCAAGCCTACAAAGGTGAAATATCTGGACGCACAAACGGGTCGTTGATTTCTAAAGAAACGGGCGAATCTATCCCTTATTCTATCAACAACTTGCAAGATAGAGGTACTTTCTTCATTGATGCAGGTGAGCGTATCTATATGGGTATGGTTATTGGCGAAAACTCACGCCCTGGCGACTTGGTTGTGAATATCACGATTACGAAGAAATTGACCAATATGCGTGCCTCTGGTACAGACGACAAAATGCGCTTAATTCCACCGCGTAAATTCACGCTGGAAGAAGCCTTAGAATATATCCAAGAAGACGAGTTTGTGGAAGTAACACCACAATCTATCCGCTTACGTAAAATCCATTTGGAAGAAAACGAGCGTAAACGTGCTTCAAAAACAGTGGAATATGCATAAAAAAAGGGGTGGCTGAAAAGCTGCCCCTTTTTTTTACTCCTCAGTATTTTGGCTTAAAAAACCAAGTTTATATGATAAAAAATACTGAGGGGGTGCTACGCTTTATGCGGCTCGTTTAGCTATTTCTTTTTTAATAACATCAAAATTATCTTTTGACAACAATTCTGGTTTGAGTGTATTCAAATCTGAAATTAGGCTGGTAATTAGTGCAATATTGTCCGTAATTTCCTTATAATTTTTATAATCGTTTCCAATAATAGCGATGGTTTCAGCCAAGCCGATTTCATTAATTTCCTTCTCTAATGTTTCCTTTTTCTCCTTCCAATAGCGAATATACTTTAGACTATCCAAAGTGTCGTAAATTTTTGCATCACCTAAAACAATAGGATAGATTTTCTCTTTAAATTCATTCAAATCAGAGTTTGACTTTCTATATATTTGAAGAATTTCAAACATACAATTGGGCGATTTTAAATATTTATCACTGATAGCAACTACAATAAAGTTGCTTTGACCAATTTCTTTCATAAAATCTGATATAGCATCCTTATACCCAACATTTTCTTTGTCGCGCCTAACATCATAGTTATCTACTTTAAGGCTATTGTATATGTCCTCTACTATTTTCTCGCGGCTTTCACCAGTTTCGTGATTATCGCCCCATGCGTAGGAGAAGTAGATTTTTGGTTTGTTAATCAGTTGTTTTTTATCAGCAATATTAATATAATTTTCCACTTTATAATCATTAGCCTCAATTAACGCACTAAGGTCAGGTAACGATGTTATTACTCTTATATCCCCCTTTACTTTCATTACTTCTACAATATTGGCAACATATTTATTGGTCAAATTATTTTTTATAGCAAATTCAGCAATTGTGCCTTTTCTATCTATATTACCCATTAGGTAAGTTAATATTTCATCTTCCCAATTCTTTTCTTCCTTAGTTTCTTGCATTGTGTTAGAGCTTTTATCTATTAATTCTATATCATTCAACACATTTAAAACCTTGTTATTCAAGCGATTACGCCTAAGATTTATTTCTGAATTATCCATCAGCCCCAAGTTTTTCTCACGGCTAAAGTCTGTCCAATCATTTCTAAAAAGAGCAATATCATCTTTAATATGCCCTTTATTGTTCTGATGCGCCCACGTTGCAATCAAGCCCATTGCTTCTGATGTTTTCGCTTTGCCGATTAGGGTTCGGTCTTGGTCTTTGAGTTGTTCGAGTGTCATATTGTCTATTTTTTGAGTAAGCCAATTAAAGTTTCTGAGGGGTATCAATTCACCGTTTTCGTAAATATCCCCCACGCGGTTTTCATGCTGCAATTTACGAATAGTTCTTAAACTCATATACTTTTTGCCATCATTTGATATATGGATATGTTCGTCGCTATCATTGGGTTTAACTATTTGATTGACAATGCTTTGCATATCTGCAGTTTGCTTTTCTCTATCTTGAACCGCTACGCTAAATGTAGCTTTTTCATGGTCATATTCCACCTTTATCATCTTTTGTGTTTGGTCGCTTTTGTAAATAATGCCATTGCGCCAATAGGTTTCTTGATTGGCAAATGCGCCATTATTGGCAATAAAACGCAACATCAAACTGCGGGGTACAAAGGATCTAAATTGTAGATGAAACCCTGTTTCAACATTATATCCGTCTATTAGAAATTGTATATCATCAGAAAGCTCCTCTTTTTTCGGTAAATACTGAGGGGTCACGAATAGGCGCGTGTTTTCCCCTTTTATCGTTCTATTTTTTTCAAATATCAAATCAAATTCTTTCATTAATGCTACATAACGATTGGCTTCGGCTTCCTCGCATGATAAGCGCGTTTGTACGTGTGCTATGTTAAATCGCCCCTTGTTTTCTCTTACCGTTTTGTTGAGTATTTTATAAATATCTCGGCTGATATGCGTAGGATTGAGGTATAAACGGTCACTCAACGCTGGGTTTTCGTTAAAATACAAAACAGTATTGGTAAAACTTTTGAGATAGGCTAAAAGGTTTTCCAAATCGGGTGTTTCGTCAAATTGCAATGCAATATCTTTGAGTTGCGCAATGGGTATATGCTTTTGCGTATGGGCTAATTTTTCAAGAGTTTCGCGCACTTGTCCCCAATATTTTATTAAGGGAAATCGGGTCGCGTTCTGTCTTAGAAGGTTTAAAAGGGAATCTTTAAACTTTTCAGAATCATTATAGAAATGCTTAAATTCTTGATTGCCAGATTGATATAGATAAGTGTTTTTTATACTTAAATACGAACTATTAGACATATCTGTCACCCCCTCAGTATGAAAGCTCTTTTGGGCATCATCATCAACTTTGTTTTGAACAATCAAAACAGGGCTATTGCCACCGTAATACCGAATATTATCCAGCCAATAGGAGGTAGGAAAATGTTCTAAATCTACTTCTTCTATCTCTCCATTAGGGTCATCGTCTAACTTGAATTGCTCTAAACGTGTATCTTGAAAATTGCTGTCTTTTTCCCAAACTAAGACATACACTGCATTGTCCGCTAAAAACAAGCGGTGTGTTGCATGATAATATTCTTGTCCACCAAAATCCCAAATATAGGCGGCGAGGTTTTGATTGTCTTCTGTGCCTAAGGGTTCAGTATCCCAAATTTCTGTTTTGATGCCGTGGGTCGAATTGGCTTGTTCGGTGTATATTTTATCTTTTAAAAATTGCCAAAGGGATGTTTTTCCTGCACGGCTGTTGCCTATGAATATTAGTTTTATTTGGTTGTTGGTTATTGTTTCTTTGTTTTCGAGTTCTTGCCAATAGCGGAGGATGGCAGCACTACCTTGTTCTACTATATAAAATGGCGGGTTAATAATAGGGCTATCACCAACATATATACCCATCCCATCATAATCAAATAAATCTCCTTTTACATCAATCCCCATTTTCATAATTTCTATCAATGGAGTTAAATCAGTTACTTTAGTATCAGAAATATTAAGAAATTTTAGATTTGATAAATTTTTCAATGGTTTTAAATCAACAACTTCTGTATCCCCAATATCAAGTTCTTGTAAGTTTTTTAAATTTTTTAATGGTGTCAAATCTTTTACGCTTGTAGAAGACAAATGAATTTTTTGGAGATTATTTAAGGTATTTAAAATACTCAAATTTGCCAATTTCCACCTATCATTATCCCATTCGTTGCGCTTACTTGCGAATATCACTTTTAAATTACTTAATTTAGTTAGCTTTGAAGAGATTTCTATAATATTATTTGACATTCCAATATTGCTACTTTCGAAATATGATATAGTATTATTATCAAAATCATAACTTAGAATTTCACTGGAAAGCATTAATTCATCTAACCACGTCAACTCAAACAACTCATCAGGCAGTTCAGTCAAACCACAATTCCCTAAATCCAATCGAGTAAGGCGTTTTTCTTTGGCTTCGCGTATCAATTTTAAGGCGAGTTCGGACATGGTATTTCGTTTTTGAATTAGGATGCTAAGGATTTTTAAAGGATATTAAGGATGTTTTTAGGTGGGTAAAAATACAAAAACTGTTTGGAATATATACCCCCTCAGTATTGGGCTTATTCTAATAAATGAGAAAATTCTTTTTCGAGCATTTCTTCAACAAAATTTGTGAGACACTGTCTCACTTTTTGAATTAGTGGGACACTGTCCCACATTTCCTTTGGCTTCGCGTATCAATTTTAAGGCGAGTTCGGACATGGTATTCGTTTTTGAATTAAGATGCTAAGGATTTCTAAAGGATATTAAGGATGTTTTAGATGGGTAAAAATACAAAAACTGTTTGGAAAATGTACCCCCTCCCGATTATTTCGGGATGTGCCATCAGTCTTTTTCTCATCAATACCCATTTTCCAACCAATATTTCCAAACAGTAATGGCTTTGAGGGTTTCCTCTGAGGCATTGATGGGTTTTAGGTCGCCTACTTCTACTTTCATTAAAACGCCATCCAAATCTACATTGACATAATAGGCTTGGCATTTGAAGCGGTCTCCGTCGGTGGCATCTTCCACGACATCAACGGTGCGTTCTTCTGTAGTGCCATTGCGTTTTTTGATGGTGGCTACGGCTTTGAATGGAAACTGAAGGGATTCCGCCATAAAATAATACCAGCCCATATTAACTTCATCATCATCGCAGGCATCTACAACTACTTCAAAATCAATGATTTGTTTAATTTCTGCTTCTGTCATATCGTTGTTTTTTTTAAAATCAAAAGATGGTTAATTTTTTAGATTGCTTATTAAATAAGGGCTTTTCATATACACTAAATGATAATTGACATATTAAAAATGCTAAATAGCCGCAGCGAAGATATAAATTTTTGTTTTTCACAGTAGTACAAATTGATAGGTATTTAGATGTTTAAATAGTACTGCAACCATATTTTTCAATAGCACTTGGCTATATCAGACATTTTTCGCAATATTGCCAACCGTAATAAGACAGTATAGGACAGTTATTTCAAGGCTGTGCTTTATTTTTGAGGGTGAAAAATGGCGCGATACTGCGTTCATTAAGCAAATTATTAAATTTTTTAATCAACTATATACATGCAAATAGAAAAATACCACATAGATGCTCACAACGAGCAAGCAATAGAAAAACATAAAAAACGCCTCAATTTCCTCACCTCCGAAATAGAAGGCGAGCGTGCGATAATCCAAAAACTGATGGATTTTCAGATTGCCATTCCCTCATGGGCATTAGGCACGGGCGGCACGCGCTTCGGTCGCTTTTCAGGCGGCGGTGAACCCCGCAACTTGGAAGAAAAAATTGAAGATGTGGGCTTAATTCACGCTTTAAACCGTTCAAGTGGGGCAATTTCGTTGCATATTCCGTGGGATATACCTGAAAATGCGGCAGCAACTCGTGCTTTGGCAGCGCAACATGGTTTGGCGTTTGATGCCGTTAATTCCAATACTTTTCAAGACCAACCCAATCAACAATTGAGTTATAAATTCGGTTCGTTGCAGCATACCGATAAAGCTGTGCGGCAACAAGCGATTGACCACAATATCGAAGTTATTCGACACGGCATTGAGTTGGGTTCAAAATCCATCACTGTTTGGTTGTCTGATGGCTCGTGTTTTCCGGGGCAATTGAATTTTAGAAAAGCATTTCAAAATACTTTGAACAGCTTGAAAGAAATCTACACTGCCTTGCCAAGCGACTGGAAAATGTTCATCGAATACAAATGTGCTGAACCTAATTTTTACTCAATGACCGTTGGTGATTGGGGACAATCTTTGCTTTATGCCAATAAATTAGGCGACCAAGCCTATACGTTGGTGGATTTAGGGCATCATTTGCCCAACGCCAATATCGAGCAAATTGTCGCCCTCTTATTGATGGAAGGTAAATTGGCTGGTTTTCATTTCAACGACAGTAAATATGGCGATGATGATTTGACCGTAGGCGCAATAAATCCCTACCAATTATTCTTGATTTTCAATGAATTGGTAGATGGTATGGATAGCCGAGGCATGAACCACGCTACCGATTTAGGCTGGATGATTGACGCTTCGCACAACGTAAAAGACCCTCTCGAAGACCTTTTGCAATCCGTAGAAGCCATACAGCAAGCCTACGCAAAATCTTTGTTGATTGACAGAAAAGCCTTGACTGCGGCTCAAAACGACAATGATGTGGTACGCTGTCAAGAGATTTTACAAACAGCATATCAAACGGATGTACGGGCTTTGGTTGCGGAAGCGCGGTTGAAAATGGGTGGTGCTTTAGACCCCCTCAGTATTTTCCGTAGTTTGAAGGTGAGAGATGGGTTAATAAAGGAAAGAGGAGCGAAAACGGTTGCAACGGGATTATAGGAATGTTGAATTATAAATGATGAACCATTAGTGTTCAAAAGATTTTATTTTAAAAATAAAGTATTGATTTTCAATAATTTACAATGCTTGTCGACAAAGGTTTAGTAAACTGAAAATTATTTTTTTTTGAAAAAAAATAATTTTCAGTTTACTAATCCTAAGCACGAAATATCTATACGCTATTTACCAAAATCCTTTGAACACTAATGATGATGAACGATGAATGTTTAAAAATTCATCGTTCATCATTTATAACTAATCATTATTTAAAACACTTTATTCAAATTTATTTTCATATCGGGGAAAATAGAACAATTTAAAATGTCCTCATTGATGTATATAATCGGTGGACTGTACGTAGTGTTATTGTCCAATAAAAATTGAAAAGCGTTTTCGTGTTCTGGGTCAATAATCCAATATTCCCTAACACCGTTTTCAGCATAAAGGTCTTTTTTAGTCCGCATTTCTTTGGCAGAATTACCGGGTGACAATATCTCGACAATCAAATCAGGTGCGCCGATACAGCCTTTATCATCTAATTTTGCTTCATCGCAAATGATGCACAAATCGGGTTGAATGACAGTATAAACGTCTTTATTGGCTTTGATTGATTTCTTTTTATCGTAAAAGCGCACATCAAAAGGGGCGGCAAAAAATTCGCAGGGTGCTTTTTGAAAAAAATTATACATCATGCCATGTATTTCTCTTGAAATTGTTTGGTGCTTCCTATTAGGCGCAGCCATTGGCAATATTTTACCTTTGATAAGCTCAACGGCTTGCTCAAATTGCCACGTTAAATAGTCGGCATACGTGTAAGTACCATTAAGGTCAAGTTGCGAAAGATTATCTATTTTTTCCATTTTATCGTAATTAAAAGGCAAATATAAAGGTTTTTATGAACAATACGCTCATTTTTGATATAGGCAAAACCAACAAAAAAGCCCTCGTTTTCGACAAGGACTATCAAGTTATTGAAGAAAAACAGACGACTTTTGATGAGGTGGGTGACATTGACGGCGAGCCTACTGACGATATGACGAAAATTGAGTTGTGGATGCAAAAAATACTGAGGGGGTATAAAAACTTGGATATTACGCATATCAACTTTGCAACATATGGTGCAACCATCGCCCATTTGGATAGTAAAGGAAAACTCATTGCCAATCCTTTTAATTATTTAAAAAAAGTTACCCCCTCAGTAAAACAGCAATTTTTAGAAAAAAATGGTGGTTCGCCAGCGTTTTGTACCGCAACGGCAAGTCCAGACTTAGATGTATTGCTCAATTCAGGTTTTCAACTCTATTGGTTGAAAAAGGAACGCCCAGAGTTTTTCAATAAAATTAAAACAACCTTGCACTTGCCCCAATATTTCAGTTATGTCTTGACAAAACAATTGGCTTCGGAATACACGAGCATAGGTTGTCATACGATGTTGTGGGATTTTAATAAAAAAACATATCATAATTGGGTTGAAAAAGAGGGTTTAACCGCGCTTTTTCCTAAGGTTTTACCTATCAACACAACTTTCCAAAAGTTTAAAACTTTTGGAAAGTTATTGGCATCATCGCCCGAAATAGGAATAGGTATTCATGATAGTTCGGCTGCCTTAATTCCCTATTTAACAAGAGAGAAAAAACCTTTTTTATTGCTTTCGACGGGTACGTGGTCAATATGCTTAAACCCTTTCAATACCGAACCATTGACGGCAGATGAATTTGCCCAAGATTGCCTTTTTTATATGCGCCCCGATGGCGCAAGTGTAAAAGCTTCACGCTTATTTTTAGGAAAAATACACGATGAAGCGGTAGAACAATTGACTACCAGATTTTATCAAAAACCTGAAGCAACGCGCAGTATTGTTTTCAAAAATGAAATATATGATAAAATACTGAGGGGGGTATTGACGGAAGGCAATTGCGACAATCTGGATGAAGCCTACCACATTTTAATATATGATTTGATAAAAACGCAAGTAAAAAAAATACACTTGGCAGCAGGTTCAGTAGCCTTTGACAAGATGATTGTTGACGGTGGTTTTGCCAAAAATGATTTGTACTTGACGATGCTTAAAAAAGCTTTGCCACATATAAACATTGAGCCAAGCGATATGCCACAAGGCACGGCATTAGGTGCAGCATTGGCATGTAACAGGCATTTTTAATTTTTTATAAACTTTTGATACTCATCTATTTATATTCTTTGTTTCTTTGTGTTTTACAATTTTATAACCAACTACTATTACTATGAAAAAAGCCAAAACTATACACCCGTGGACGCAAATTCCACTACCTGATTATGAAAAACATATGACCCACGAAACGGTTGGGCAATTACAGTTATTAAGTCAATTGACGAAAGAAAAATTGAAGCACTACACCCCTCATGCCTTTGCCATATTAGGCATTTGTGGCGGCAATGGTTTGGAACACGTTGATAATACTGTTACCTCATTGGTGTATGGGGTTGATATAAATGCAGACTATTTACGGGCTTGCAAAGAGCGATTTGGACGCAAAATTCCGCATTTGAAGCTCATAGAATGTGATATTAATAAAAAGCCTTTGCCCCGTTTTGATGCTAATTTGGTTTGGGCTGCCTTGATTTTTGAATATATTGATAT